>JBFLZD010000018.1 GCA_040756435.1 Spirochaetota bacterium
AGGCTAAATCATCTACTGTGGATGGCCTACGTTCAATGGTTGACAGTATCATTTCTTTTAATGGTAACTTTAACTCAAGTAACCGGTACTCAGGTGTGCCGGGGATATCCACGGGGACTGGAGCAAATACTACAGCATACTGTTCCAGCGTTTCCATGGAAGCCCTTTTTACCCACTCTTCTGTTCCCGGCCTGTCAAGATAGTTAAGCTGTATTCGGTGCGGATTTATACTGTGTGTAACTTTTGCCAGAGCTTCTAATTCTGACGGTGAGTCGTTAATACCCGGCACAATAAAAATTTCAAGTATCAAGAGCCCTTTAAATTCTCTTCTAAACAGGGCAATCCCTTCAATGATTTTTTGCAATGACAGTTGCTTATGCGGTCTGCATATTTTGTTAAACGCATGCTCTGTAGCAGCATCCAGTGAAGGAATAACAATATCAGCATTATACAGCCGTTTTCGTACTTCACGTTTCCACAGCAGGGTTCCATTGGTAAGCACAGCAATTTTGTAGCGATAGTTACTTTTTAAATGATCTATGATGGTGCCAATACCACTGTGTAAAGTAGGCTCACCCGAGCCTGAAAAGGTGATTACATCCAATGCGGGATTGGTGCACAGTAGCGTATCTAACTCTTTTATGACTTCCGCAGTTGGCACATACTCTTGTATTTCATCAGTAAGCACGGTGGTTTTTCCACACTCACAGTACACACAGTTGAGTGTGCATGTTTTATGTGGCACAAGGTCAACACCAAGCGATACCCCTAACCTTCGCGACTGCACTGGCCCAAAGCAATACTGTAGTGATTTTTCATCCATAGTGATATTAATTGTAGCACGGAAGATGGTGCTTGCCAATGTTACTGAAGTTCTGATTATTTTTTTATGGGCGATAGTTACTGGTATAATTATTTCTTTGCCAGATTTATTCTTCACCAACAACTTTCATCCAACCCTTTTTTTTGCACATGCAGCTATAAAAATATTGTGTTTCACATAAAAATTTTCTTTTTCCTGTGAAATTTTGATTTACCATTATCCACTCTACTTTGTTAATTCCTCAGCAATCATTTCAGCCTGCTTAATCACCGTTTCAGTAGCCAGTTCCTGCATATCCGGAGGATAGCCGTATTTCTTTAAAGTCCTTTTTACAATTACCCTTAATTTGGCTCTCACGCTTTCTTTTATGGTCCAGTCTATGGATGTGTTTTGTTTTACCTTTTCATATATCACAACAGCCAGTTCCCGTAACTGCTCTTTTTGCATTAATTCCCTCGCACTTTTATTATCTGCTATTGCTGTATAGAAAGCATACTCATATTCAGATAACCCCATTTCTTCAGCTTCTTTGTCCATTTTCTTTATATCTTTGCTTAGCTGGATTAGTTCTTCGATCACCTCCACTGCAGTAATAACCTTGTTATGATATTTCTTAATTGAATCTTCCAGCATTTCCATTAATGTTCGGCTTTGAACCAGATTTTTTTTCATTCTGGCTTTTATCTCATCATTGAGAAGCTTTTTTAGAACCTCTAAGGCGATATTTTTGTGTTCCATATTTTTTACTTCTAACAAAAAGTCTTCTGATAACACAGAAATATCTGGTTTTTTAATCCCTGCTGCATCAAAGATATCTATAACTTTGTCAGTTACGAGGGCTTTATCAATTACTTGTCTTATTGCAGTTTCTATTTCTTCATCGGTCTTGCCCGTACCAGTGCTATCAAATTTCACAAGTCTTGCTTTTACAGCCTGAAAGAAGGCTACTTCGTCTTTAATAGCCATGGCCTGTTCATGTGGAATAGCTATTGAAAAAGCTTTTGATAAAGCCGTAACTTCATCAATATATCGTTTCCGGCCATTCTCAAGGCCGAGTATATGTTCCTCTGCGGCAAGAATTATGGATAGTTTAGCAGAAGTATCAGCAGTAAAGTATTTTTTATAATTAAATCCATAAAACATCTGGGATACGATCTCCAATTTTTGGAGCATAAGTTCTACTGCCTGCTCTTGCAGAACTGCAGGATCGCCTTTTCCGCCACTATCGGAATAGAATGATAAGGCTTCTTTAAGGTCTGAGGCAATTCCAAGGTAATCCACAATCAACCCGCCTGGTTTGTCTTTGTAAACCCTATTTACCCTGGCAATTGCCTGCATAAGGGTATGTCCTTTCATTGGTTTATCAAGATACATGGTGTGCAAACAGGGCACATCAAATCCTGTAAGCCACATATCACAAACAATCACCAATTTTAATTCATCTTCTGGGTTTTTCATCCTTTCTGAAAGGATATATCTCTGCTCCTTAGTCGTATGGTGTTTTGCAATCTCTGGTCCGTCGGAAGATGCTGAGGTCATTACTACTTTAATTGTACCTCTTTTAAGATCATCGCTATGCCAGTTTGGTCTTAACTTAATAATTTCATCGTATAAGCGAGCAGCAATTTGCCTTGTCATTGTTACTATCATTGCCTTGCCTTCAAAAACTTCCTGGCGTTGTTCAAAATGCGTGACAATGTCTTTTGCTATTTTACTTATGCGGTCTTTACTTCCAATCAATGCTTCAAGCTGTGTCCATTTAGCCTTTGCTTTTTGGGTTTCTGATAGATCTTCCTTTTCCAGTTCTTCGTCAAGTTCTTTAATCAGCTTCTTACCTTCATCGCTAAGTTCAATCTTTGCCAATCTGCTTTCGTAATAAATTTTGACAGTTGCCCCATCTTCCTGTGCCTGAGCTATGTCGTAAATGTCAACATAGTTGCCAAAAACAGCAGGTGTATTCTTGTCTTCTTTTTCAATAGGTGTGCCAGTAAAACCAATATAGGTTGCATTGGGTAGGGCATCGCGAAGATACTTGGCAAAACCATACACAACCTTTTTGCCTGTTATTTTACCCTGTTCATCCTTTGCGTCTATTGTTTTTGCTTTAAAGCCATACTGTGTGCGGTGTGCTTCATCAACTATAACGATGACATTTCTTTTATCTGTCAATGTTGGATAAATATTTCCTTCATCGGGCTGAAATTTCTGTATAGTTGTAAATATCACGCCACCTGAGGAAACACTTAAAAGTTTCTTCAAATGCTCTCTATCCTGAGCCTGAACAGGTTCTTGCCTGAGTAGCTGCTTTGATGATGCAAAGGTATCAAACAACTGGTCATCAAGGTCGTTTCTGTCTGTAATTACAACTATCGTTGGATTATCCATAGCAAGGATAATCTTTCCAGCAAAAAATACCATCGATAGCGATTTCCCAGCCCCCTGAGTGTGCCAGATTACACCAGCTTTTTTATCCCCCGAAGGTTGACTATTGACATCTGCCAACCCATAACTTTCTGGAGCTTCAGCTACCATTAAAGGCAAGGTTTTATTAATCGCATTCCTTGCAAATCCTGATGCTCGCAGGGTTGATTCCACAGCCCGATTTACGGCATAGTATTGGTGATAGGCAGCAAGTTTTTTAATGGTTAGAATTGATGTTAACCCGCTCTCTTTATCTACTTTTTTAGATTTTTCAAATACGATGAAATGGCGCACCAGATCAAGCAAAGTGAACCTATTCAGCATTGCTTTAATAATGATTTCCAGTTGACTCAACCGTTGAGGTAACTCTTTTTTAAGATCTGGAGACTTCCATGTGCTGAATCGTCCGAAATCTGCAGATAGGGAACCTGCTTTTGCCTCAAGGCCATCAGAAATAACATTGATCTCGTTATAGGTAAAAAGACTCGGAATAGCCTGTTTATATGTTTGAATCTGGCGAAAGGCAGATTGCAATGTGGCATTCTCATCAGCAGGATTTTTTAATTCCATAACAACCAGAGGCAGGCCATTCACAAAAAGGATGACATCCGCGCGTTTGTTTATGTTGTTTTCGATAACAGTAAATTGGTTGGCAACGATGAATTCGTTGTTTTCTGGATTCTTAAAATCAACCAGCCAGACCAGATCCCCTCTTTCACTACCATCTTTTCTGTAGCTAACCGTAATACCTTCTGTGAGCATACGGTGAAAGGTTTCGTTGTTAGCGATAAGTTCCGGAGAGTTCAGCCGCAGTAATTGTTTGATGGCATCCTCTCTGGCATCTTCAGGAATGGTTGGGTTGATACGGGCGATAGATTGCCTCAAACGGTTTAATAATAGAACCTCTTCAAAGGATTGTCTCTCTGGTGTTTTGCTATCGGGGTCAATATCAGGAGCGTAAATATGCTGATAACCCAATTGTTGCAGTAATTCGATAGCAAATTCTTCAATGGCAGATTCGGTGATTTTAGTCATCATAGTTTACATCACCATCTTTATAATCTTCTTGTTCTTCTGAAAAATCATATTTTATTCTCTCCGCTTCACGAGCATATGAATTAGCAATTTCTTTTAGTGATGAAGCAAAGCGTATTAGTCCAAGTTCTTCAATTTCTTCAGCTCTTTTTCTCCAAAAACCTGCAAGTTCTTTTTCAGGGTTTCCTGATGGATCAACAGTATGAACTCCGCGTGAATTGAAAACTTCCAGCATAAAACCTTTTCTTACATGTTCATTGTCCATTTCATCAAGCAATTCAGCAACAGATTTATGTATCCATAGACCACTTGGATCGGAATCGGCATAGAAAAGAACCTTGCCCAAATGTTCCATTGCTATCTCATAATGACCTGATTCAATAGTTTTTCTTTTAACTACATCAAACCATTTTTTTAAATCATCACCTGAAAATGAACCATCATCCATTTTGCCTGGAGGTCGTTTCCATTCCTGAAGTAGTTTCCATGCATTTAATGCAATATTTTTCCTTGTTTTGACGTCAGGTTCTTTTTCATTTGTTTGGTTTTTCGAGTGATTGACTAATTGAATAACCTCAATAAAAAATTCTGGTTTTTGCGATAAATATTTTTCAAGCAGTTTGGGTTTAGCATTATTATATTCATTTAATAATGGTAGATATGCCCATTCAATCTTGAATAATTCATCCTCATTAATTTCTGGATCATCTTGAAGCATTTTAATAACTTCAGTTAAATGGTAAGCAACCATTGCACCAATAGGTTCTTCAGATGAAATTCCAGAAATAAGGGCTTTAATTGCCTCCTCCTTTAAAAATTCTTTTTTTGTAAAATAATGAGCATAGATACATTCTATGGCTAAACGAGGACGACCGTATTTTAATAAACTTTCTATAGCAGGAAGCAAGCTACTTTGAGTAGGAAAAGGATTAACAATAATTTTTCTCCAATATTCTCCTATATTTTCACCCAAAAGCTTTTCTGCTTTTTCCCATATTTCCTTTTCAAATGGCAAATTAAAAAGTAATTCACATTTCTGTTCTGTTGACCATTTTTCAGCATTTAAACTTTCAATCCAGTTAATTCCCTTTAATTGATAACGAACCCAGATATATCCACTGATGAACTGTTTTTTATATTGCTCTTTTGAATCCAAAAAAGAGGGAAGTAGTTCTTTATCGTTTTCTTCATTTGCAAGATGGGCAAATGCATTTCCAACTTTCATAGGGTTTTCAACACTTTTTGCAAAACTAATAACTGAATCAAATTGCTTAATTTCATAGATTTGTTTTATAGCCTCAATTCTTTGGTTTAAAATTTTTTCCTGCCACATACGCCAATCTATATTCACATTAAAAAACTCATTATCTCTATTGGAAAATAAATGTCTGTATAAATATTCAGGGTCTGATGGTTTAATTTTATCTGCTGTTTGTTCCAACAAATCAACTGTATTAGAAGGCAATGCCCACTTTGCATCTGAAAAACGACGATGTTTTTTTACAAACAACATTAGCGTTTCCCAGATAGGTTGTTTTTGTGCATCTGGTAATTTTATAATCTCATCCGATGAAAGATAAACAAGGAATTCTCTAAATGAGGGTTGTGGAATGTTATCCATATTTTCAACAAGTTCAGTGATACGGTTTATATTTCCTTTAGCCATTTCAACTGCAATTGTAGAATATTGCTTAACCTGAACCCAATATTCTTTTTTGGGAACTTCATTTTTCCAGTTTTCAGGTATAAAATCTCTAAATAAGGGTTTACGACTTCCCATTGAAATCTGATGCTGATTTGGAAGCAATCTAATAACAGTTTTCCATGCAATATCAGGATAATTTTTTTGAATACCTTTTAGTGCAGCAATTCTCTTTTTAATTGGAGCTGTAGTTTGAGGGAACCATGGAAGAAGAATAGTAATAATAGAATTTGCAGGGCGATTGGCATAACTACCACCTGGATCATGTGTTGCCAGTTCAGCTAATAGTAGAATAGCTCTTGCAAGATGATCTTCGCTCCATGCCAATGTTTCCAGCGCCCAATAAAGACCTGTCAAGTAATTTGTTCCAAAGACACCACCCCGCCCTTCCTGATGAAAAAGTTCATCAAATGAGCAAGGCGTTTTCTTTAGAGTTTTTTCAACTGCATTGAGAAATTCATTGGGATTTGCTTCTGCAAGAATTGGCAAAAGTTCATTTAAACTTGCCCATAATTTCCAATCAGCTTTATCAAAAAGTTCCCTTATTATAAGAATAACCGTTTCGTCAGGTTTATGTAATGTACAGTTTTTAAGTTTTGCCCCATGAACACCTAAAAATGCAAGGGTCTCAGCTAAACCTTTACGCAGTTCTTGCGAATATTTTGGTTTTTTACCATAAATTGCTGCTGCAAATCTATCTTCAGGTTTTAAATCAAATTGAGGATGGACTTCTGATAATACTTTTAAGGCTATTTCTTTTATAGAATCAAGATGACTATCATAAAAAAATGAAGCATATCTTAATAGAATAGATACTTTATCTTTAACAAGCCAATGGCCATTGTGCAGAAAAAAAACTTCCTCGTTGTATTTATTTATTTCTCGAATATTATTTATCCATTCTTTAGAATCCACTTGTCAACTCCTTAATGATTTTATTATCACCAGTAGAATTTTCATCCCATCCTCCTAAAATAGAGGCAATAAATAAAGAATTCTCATGTCCTGGTTTTATATGATCAAATTTAGGTTTTACAAATTCTTGAGGTATTTCTGGGAAACTTTTTTCTGCTTCTGTAATTGCTGCCTGAAGAAGTGATTCAACATCAGGTATAGCAAATAAAACAGAAAATACCCATATAGCAATTTGACGAATATCTTTTAATGTTTTTTCTGCTGGAACACCTGCATTAGAACCATGATATTGTTCGTTTCTTTGGTCATGAAACCAAATGATTTCATCTTTTCCTTTATATATAGGTAATCTTCTTGTTGTTAATTCAGAGATGAAAAAATCAATCTTTGTGTGATAGTTTTTTAACCATTCATCTACTTTTTTACTCTCATATGAGCGATTTCCACGCTGGATAGGATTTAAAGTTAAATATGTAGTAATTGATACTTCAATTGAATTATCAAAACTGATAAGTGATAATCTTTTATCGTAATCTGTCCCTTTCTGGTAGTGTATTTCAGCATGATATAAAATTTCGAATGGTTTCATCATCCAAGGTTTTAAATTTTTTAATGCATCTTTATTCATATTCTACCCTCACTTCCCCGCTCATCAATTTTGGCAAAAGGGTATCGCGCAGTTTCTCGAGCGTGCGGATATGAATTTTATTTTGCAATATTTTATTGAATATGGGATTAATGACTTCATTAAAATGGTCTATCTGTTCATCTTCAGGAAAATTAAAAGTTAAATATTTTATACTTGAACTAGCATGTAATATTACTGAACCTGAAGCATGAGAATTAATTAGTTCCTGAATATCTTTGGAGTTAAAAAGCAAATATTTTAAACCTAAATTATCATATATTTTATTTTTTGAGTATATTTTTCTGATTCCTGAAGAATAAGCACCATTTAAACCAAAGGTTATTCTTCCCACAGTTCCGTCAAAAGACATAAGCAAATCTGTTTCATTACAAACTTTCAAAGCTAATTCTTTTTTTATAAAAATATTCCCATTAGAATCAAACATATCACCAACTCTGATAAATCTAATAACGCCTGACTCCTCATAGTCTAAATAATTGTTACTTCCTGGTTCAAAACCCTTTTCAAATAAATAAATTTCTTCTAAAGGCTTCTCCTCCCATCCTTCAGGCAACCCGTCCTTGCACGGTTCCACAAACCACTGTCTGAAAAGTGTTTCTGCCATAGCTTCCAGCGTTTTGTTCTGGCGGTGGAGAAGGTCTATTTTGTCGTCTAAACTGGAAAGCACAGAGGCAATGGCGCGCTGTTCGGGGAGAGGGGGGAGTAAAAAAGGATGATTTTCTACTACATCTATTTGAACTCTTTGTCTTCCAGAACTTCCTGTCATTGATAAAATTGCAACATCTCTAAAATCTGGTGACATTGCGAAATAATAAAGAAAATTTTTGTCACTCAAGTCTTTTTTTTCTCTTAAAACGATGAATTCAGTTGAACCGAATCCTACTTCGTTATCATCAAGAATATCAACAAAGGCTGTTTTCCCATTTTCCAAGCATGGAGTAATACGAGCAACGAGTGTATCTCCATTTCTAAATTTCATACCACCATTATATTCTTCAATCGAGTAACATGAGATTTTTTTCGTAAATGGGATCAGGGTATCCATCATTACTTTTTTTGCTTTTACACCTTTGGGAAGACTCTCTGTTGGATTAACTATAGCAATTTCCTTAAGAGTACATTCCTTCCACTCACTCATTGCAAACCTCACCGTTTTTAACAAGAGTTTTTGATAGAGCACTTTTTGTTCGGCCAAATACTATCGAGTAGCCTATGACATATTGATACGGGCCATTCTGATCAGTAAAATCTTTCAGTTTTTTAATATCAATTTCTGTATTATTATCCCACCATGTTTTGAACTCAATGATCAAGACATTTGCATCATTGCTACCGCGACGGTGAAGTATAATATCTGGATAAGTTCCTTGCTCGAAATTCACAGTGCGTTTAGGATTTGCATGATTCTTATTGTATTCAAAATCCAAATGATAAGCTGCAAACTCAGTCTCATCGAGTATTTGTTGAAAGTAAATACTAAAACGATTGACAATGGAACGCTCATGTACTTTGTTTTCAATCAAATAAATGTCTTTTTCATAGACTAAATCCAGTGCAGTTTCAATGGCGGATTTGAGTTGTAATATTTGGTTTTCTTGTAATTTCATTCCATTTCCCCTATTTCAAATTATTCATTATCGCCATTATCTGAATATCCATCTAGGGTCAGGTACCTTGCCCACGAGAATATCGCGAGCTGTATCAATACGGCGTTTGGTTTCGTTGTCTAACATGGTGACTCCTTTTCCTATTTTTCTTTTCTGGTAGGTGCCTTATCATAATCACCCTGTGGTTCATAATGCCAGAAATTTATCGGATTTTTTGGATCAAATGTATAAAGACCTCTTTTGTTTTCCAAAGAAACTCCGAGTTTTTTATTTTTACATTCATTATTAAAATACTCAAGAAGTTTGCATCTATATTTTTCACGATTACTTAATTTATACTCCTTATTACAAAAAAGAAGTGGCTGTCGAGAATCTATATAACTTTGATAACAGTCAAAATTATTACGAGAAAAAACTGCCATTCCTGAGAACAAATCTGCAATCTGAATTGGATATTCATCATGTGATTTTTTCTCTTTAAAATCTTCAATACTATAATAGGAATCGGTAAAAAAAGATCCAAATATAGTATTAACTAATTCCTGTTTTTTGCCTTTATTGTCTAAACACTTGCTTATTGTATCCCAGTCGATTCCATTTTTTTCATCCGGGAATATTAACCATCTGCTTCCTCGAGGTCTTTGTTTTATTGCATGATTAAGTAGATGAAAAAACATTCTTTCGTAGTTAGCCATATCATCTCTTCCTTTGACATTGTGGCGACTATCCTGAGTATCCCATACTATAGTATCAACTCTTAAATCGAAAGTTAAAATATTATTTAAAACAAAATCAATAAGCTTTTCAGCACAAAAATAGTATTTAGCATCTTTTAATTTTTGCCATTTAAACTCCTTAATACCAGATTCTAACATAATAGATCTAATTGAGTTACAGAATTCTTTATATTTTGATTTCTTAAATGAAAAAGCGGATAAACTTCTATACCTCGAGTCTGTTATATAACTTTCGTCAGTAAACATGATATATTCTGTTGTGATATAATCATGTTGTTTAACTTCAGCGTTTAGCATACACCCCTCCCTTTATAAAAATCTGTATCCCGGAGAGATTTTACTCGATAACCAACCGAAATAATAACATCAAGGTTATAAAAAGCTATTTCACTTTCTACCTTTCTTTTTTCTTCTTGTTGAACTATCCGGAATTTCCAGATAGTTGAAAAAGTTTCAAGTCCTTCTCCCTTGCAGATGTTTTGGATATGTTCATTTATGGTTCTCACATCTTTATCAAAGAGTTCACCCATCTGTTTTTGGGAAAGCCAGACCGTTTCATCTTCAAGTCTAACTTCCACACAGAGACCATCTTTTTTATCGTATGGTTTTAAATCAACAAACATAGCATTACTTATGTCAATAAAAGGTGGCGATATATCAGTTATTTTAATGACCTTAGCATGTCGATTATTTTCAATAAAATTCTGACTACTAAATGCAAAATCCGGCATTATTTCAGCAACATCCCCCAATTTAACTTCCTTCCACTCACTCATCACACCCCACCCCCTGGCCTCAGGTCCAGATCCAGAACCGTTAGTCTTTTTCCGCCCATGTCGCTGTCCAGCGAGCCGTTGCACTCGTGGCAGCAGTATATCGTCTTGAGGTATTTCTTCTCCAGCAGTGGGGGGATGATGTCCTGTATTTTAGCGTCGGGATGCATCTCCTTATAAAAGTGGTACAGCCCTTTAGTGCCTTTCTTTGAATTGCAGCTTTTGCATGCCCATATCTGGTTGTGGATGCCTTGGATGCGGTCGCAGGCGGGGCAGCGTTCGTTTATGCTCAGGGAGCGGGGCACGATGTGCTCCCAGCTCAGGTTCTCCTTGCTTCCGCAGTAAATGCATTTCTTTTCCGCTTCCATGAGCTGCTTGTCTTCGCGCAGTATTTCCGACCACTTCTTCTCATCGTTCTTCAACTGCTGGAAGGTCTTTTTGATGAAACCGTAGGAGTGCTTTTTTGCCCCGGGGCCAAGGGCGCTTCTGGCGATTATCTTGGCATACTGATAGTATATCAGGTCGCGTATCGTGCACACTTCACGGTCAGGCATGGTATCCCTCCAGTTTTGCCAGCATTTTAAGTGACACAATATCCCTATTGAATAGCATTGCAACACCCTGTTCGGTGAAGGCGTATGGAAGGTAACGGCGGCCACCCCAACTTGAGGTCACAAATTGTGATCTCAAATTTGAAGAACCACTTGCTGTCGCAAGTTGCGATTTCAAGACAACCAATTCATCATCTGTAAGTTGTAAACAAATCATTAAAACATCCTTATATATTCCTCAAAAACAAAAACCCTATTTCTTTGATATCCCGTGGATTCAATCAGTATTTTATTTTCTACAAAAGCATTAACAAGATTATTAGCAGCCTTTGGTGAAAGAGTGATCATCTCTTGCACTTCCTTTACGGTTACAACAGGTTTTTTGAAAAGATGATGCAAGAATTCCATCGCCTGCTTTGATCTTTTGCCCATCGTTAAAATTTTGTGTTTTTCTATGTCTTCCTTTAACTTGATTATTTTTTGCAAAGTTGTTGCAGCATTTTCAGAAGTTAAAGCCACTCCGTTTAAAAAGAATTTTATCCATTGTCCCAGATCATTTTTTGTTCTAACAAAAGTTAGGTTATCATAATAAAGTGTCTTGTTTTTTTCAAAATATTCTGACAAATACAACAGAGGTTTTTCCAGTAAACCATTTGCTACAAGATATAGGGTAATCAGTAAACGACCTATTCTTCCATTCCCATCAAGAAAGGGGTGTATGGTTTCAAACTGATAGTGAGCAATGGCAATTTTTACTAAGTGTGGGATTTTTAATTCATTATTATTAAGAAACTTTTCAAAATCAGAAAGTAGTTCTGGTAATTCTGTATGCGCTGGCGGAATAAATACTGCGTCAGCTATGGTAGCTCCGCCAATCCAGTTTTGCGATTTTCTAAATTCCCCAGGAGCTTTATGTTCGCCTCTACCACTTGAAAGTAAGATCCAATGAGTATCCCTGATTAATCTGTTTGAGAGAGGCAATTTTTTGAGGTTCTCTATGGCATTATTCATAGCCTTAACATAATTGTTTACCTCCTTCCAGTCGTCTCGTTTTTCAGGGTCTATATCTTTTTCTTCGTTTAGAGCCTCTTCAATATTTGTTCTTGTCCCCTCAATGCGACTTGATACTACTGCCTCTTTAAAAATATGCATTTTTATAAACATATCTGTATCTGGCACCAGGCGTGAAAAAGAGTTCAATTCCCCCAGCTTTAAAGAGGCTTTTTCCAAAAGTTCATTTATGGTTTCATCTGTCCAGACAAAAGGGTGATTTATCTTTTCAGGTAAAAAATATGAATATTCATAACCCTTTTTATATATACCTGCTTTGAAATCCTTAATATCCATTTTAGCCCCCAAAGTAAATTAAAATTTTCCTTATTTTACTTTCCCGCTCTAAAGTAAAATAAGAAAATCCATATTTTACTTTCACTGCAGTTTCACCTTTTTTAAGTTTTCAAGAATAAGCTGGTTTAGTCTTGCCTCTTCCTTTAACTGCTCTTCAAACTCAGCTTTTAGTTTGGTAAATCGCTCATTAAATTCAAAGTCATCTTCATCATCGGGAAGTCCCACATAGCGACCCGGGGTAAGCACATAATCCAGTTCACGCACCCGTTCAATGTTGACAGAACAGCAGAAACCTTTGATGTCCTGGTATTTTCCATTGGGATTGCGCCAGTTGTGGTAGGTAGAAGCAATCTTTTCAATGTCTTCTTTTGAAAATTCACGGGTTCTGCGATTGATGAGGTGTCCAAGGTTTCGGGCATCAATAAACAATATCTCATCCCTTCTGTTTCTGAACTTTCCGTTTGCCTTATTCCTGCTCACAAACCAGAGGCAGGCAGGAATCTGTGTATTCAGAAATAACTTTGGCGGAAGGTTAACAATGCAATCAACCAGACGGGCTTCTATGAGTGCCTTTCTTATTTCTCCTTCGCCAGATGATTTAGAAGTAAGCGACCCTTTTGCCAGAACAAAACCAGCAACACCACTCGGTGCAAGGTGATAAATGAAGTGTTGTATCCAGGCATAGTTAGCATTGCCGGTCGGAGGAACCCCATATTGCCATCTTGCATCCTTTCTTAATAGCTCACCACCCCAGTCGCTGTCGTTGAACGGTGGATTGGCAATAACAAAATCAGCCTTCAGGTCTTTATGGGCGTCGTTCAAAAAAGAGCCTTCGCTGTTCCATAAAACCTGCGAACTATCAATACCACGAATGGCAAGATTCATTTTACAAAGTCGCCAGGTGGTCTGGTTGCTCTCTTGTCCATAAATAGAAATATCGTTAATTCTACCCTGATGACTCATAACAAATTTTTCCGACTGAACAAACATTCCACCAGAGCCGCAGCATGGGTCAAAGACTCTACCACTAAAAGGTTCAAGCATCTCTACCAGAAGCTCAACAACACTTTTGGGCGTATAGAACTGACCCCCCTTTTTCCCTTCTGCAAGGGCAAATTGACCAAGGAAATACTCAAAAACATGCCCCAGAATATCTGCACTTCTTGCTTTTGCATCTTTAAGGGCAATGTTACCAATTAAATCTATTAAACCACCAAGACTTGTTGGATCAAGATTACCCCGTGCATAAACCTTTGGTAAAACTCCTCTAAGCGAAGGATTTTCTCTCTCGATCGCATCCATTGCGTCATCAACTACCTTGCCAATATCTGGCTGTTTTGCTTTTGATTGAAGATATGACCATCGGGCTACCGGCGGAACAAAAAAGACATTTTCTGCTTTATATTCGTCCCTGTCCTCTGGATCAGCTCCGGCATACTCTCCTTCGCCCTTCAGCAATTTTTCATACAGACTTTCAAATGAATCGGAAATGTATTTAAGGAAAATAAGCCCTAAAACTATATGTTTATACTCGGCAGCGTCAATATTCTTTCTGAGTTTGTCGGCTGCTTTCCAAAGTTGCGTTTCAAGAGGTTCTATTTGCTGATTATTTTTCTTTGCCATTTAGATCTCCTTTCTTGTTATTACAATATGTCTCAAATATGCATCAAAAGCCTTATATGCCTGGTCTTCAAGTTCAAGACGATCCACCAGAAATAATACACGGCGAGCATTGCCTGTCCTTAAAAACAATTTTATCAGGGCAGCAGCAACAAGGGTTTTACCGGTACCCGTTGCCATTTCAAAAAGAAACCTGTCCTTACCATCTTTTACAGCATTTTGAATAGATTTCACAGCCCGCAATTGATAATTTCTCAGGAAACGCAATTTATTCTCTATAATAAATCCCTGTCTGGTTTCCTCATTTTTATAGGATGGATCATTTTTATAATCAGGTTTTTGCGTCAGGACAATATAGTCGTCATTGACAATTTCTTCTACAAGACGGTTCTTATCGGGTTTGAAATCAGTATACCCTCTGACAGTTTCAGGAGAAGGAAATTTGCTTATGATATGTGGGTTCCCTCTTTCTAAATCCCAGAAGTAATGTATATTTCCATTGGTAAGTATAACAAAACGACAATTCAAAGCAAGAGCATATTTACGTGCCTGTTCTTTACCAAAAAGTGGATTTTTATCCTGGGACTTAGCTTCTAGGACAACCAGTGGATAGCCTGCCTCATCCAGAAGGAGAAAATCCACATAGCCATTAGTAGTATGTTCAAAATCTTCACCAAACTCGTTAAGCTTTTGTTTTGTTATCTTAACATTATTTTCTAATAAGATATTAGCTTTGCCTTCTTCAGTGTCAAAAAACCTCCAACCTGCCTCTTCCAGCAATTTATTTATTTTTATTCTTGCTTTTGCTTCTTTTTCTGGCATCACAAAGATCTTTTAAAGTATATCATAATTGATTTCATTTATAATTTTTAGTCTTATCATTTGTACATAGAAACAATTTTTCACATATTTGCAATTTTTATTTTATTCAAAATAAAATTTTATTACATTTTTATTTTTTCAAGTCTTTTTTGAAATTTGTAGAAATTACAAGTTTCTAAACCTCTTATCACAAAATTTTTACTTGCCTGTTTATATGCTTTGACGCCATAATGGTATCCCACACATAATAACACAAAGGAAATTAATCATGAGTGATATTGTTATAAAGAAAAGCTATGAAGAAATAAATGCAAAGATAAAAAAAGGTGATGTAGTTGTTGTCACTGCCGAAGAAATGGCAGGCATAGTAAAATCTGAAGGATACAAGCAAGCCTTCAAAAAAGTTGACGTGGTGACTACTGGAACCTTTGGTACCATGTGTTCCTCCGGTGCATTTATCAATTTTGGTCATACCCGTCCCAAGATTAAAGCCTCAAAGGTATGGCTCAACGATGTAGAGGCGTATGCAGGCCTTGCTGTAGTGGATATTTACATTGGTGCAACTCAGGTGCAGGACGATGACCCACTCAACAAAGTACATCCAGGACGCTTTAAATATGGTGGTGGACATGTTATTGAGGATTTAATTGCCGGTAAACCCGTCAAGCTTAAAGCAAAAAGCTACGGTACCGACTGCTATCCTTTACGTGAATACGAAGCAACAGTAACCATACATGACCTTCGTGATGCATTTTTATACAATCCACGCAATGCCTATCAAAACTATAACTGTGCTGTCAACCAGTCCAAAAAAACCATATACACCTACATGGGGATACTGCGCCCCAATATGGGAAATGCAACCTACTCAAGTGCCGGGCAGCTAAGCCCTCTGCTCAATGATCCGTATTACTGGACAATTGGCGTTGGCACCAAAATTTTTTTAGGCGGTACTGTTGGTGCTGTAACATGGCGCGGTACTCAGCATGACCCCAATGCACCGCGTGGCGATAATGGTGTGGTACGCTCAGGTGCAGGAACCATTGCTGTAACCGGCGATATGAAGCAGATGTCGGCACAATTTATTAAAGGAGCATCGATTACCGGGTATGGTTGCTCGCTTATGGTTGGGTTGGGTATTCCCATTCCAATTTTAAACGAGGACTTAGCATTCTTTACCGGTGTTTCCGATGACCAGATCTTTTGCCAGGTTGTAGATTACGGCTATGACTACCCCAATGCAATAGGACGCGTCATTGCCGAGGTTAGTTATGCACAGCTAAAATCAGGGTTTATTGAAATTGGTGGCAAACGTATCCCCACTGCACCACTTTCAAGCTATCCCATGGCAAAAAAGATTGCCACAATACTTAAAGATTGGATAACAGGCAATCAGTTTACTCTGGGTCAGCCACAAATACTACTGCCATCGGTACCCTATGACAAACGTCATGAGTAACACATTGCCCTACAGAACGCTTTCCACACGTTTTACCACCTTTGAGGTGCGTGTTGAAACAACCAATCTTTATATATGCACCCATTCAAATGTATATGATAGGGCGATAGTTCTGGTTAAAAGCTTACGGGAAGATATTGAGCGCTATAGTGAAAAACACCCACAGTTTCTTCATGCTCTGACCCCGCTTGAGCCTGAATTTGGAGCGCCTGAGGTTGTTCAACGAATGTGCAAAGCTTCTTTGATGGCAGAAGTTGGTCCCATGGCAGCAGTCGCGGGAGCTATCGCCCAGATGGTGGGGGAAGATTTGCTGCACTACAGCTCTGAGGTCATTGTGGAAAACGGCGGTGATATATGGGCGTATGTGCGTGAACCTGCAACAATCAGTGTGTTTGCGGGGCGCTCAGCATTTTCAAAAAATTTAGGCATTGCTCTGACCCCTGGCATGACACCCTGTGGCATCTGTTCGTCATCAGGGAGGTTTGGGCGCTCATTTAGTTTTGGCAAAGCCGATATTGCAACAATCATTGCCACTGATGCAGCACTGGCAGATGCGGTTGCAACCGCAACCTGTAACTTAGTACAAAGCGATAGTGACTGTACAAACGCTGTATCGTTTGCAACCAGCATATCTGGTGTAAAAAGCGCACTGGTGATATACTGGAATACGATGGCAGTCAAAGGTTGCATTGAACTTACTGAAATTGAATAAACGAGGTTTACCATGGAATCACGAAATGTACTGTTAATATTTAATCAGCACATTATGTACAAACCAATCATATACCGTATTGCAAAAGATTTTAATGTGATATTCAATGTGCTTGAAGCAAAAATATTGCCCAAACAGGAAGGAAGGCTTATATTGCAGCTATCGGGCCAAACACAGGATCTGGATACATGCATAACCTACCTTAAAAATGAGGAAGTGGTTGTTGACATCCTTGCCGATAAAATCCAGCGTGACGAAGACCGCTGCGTGCACTGTGGCGCCTGTACCGCTGTGTGCCGCACCGATGCTCTTGTCATAAACCGTGATACCATGATGGTAGAATTTCATCCCGATCGGTGTGTAGCATGCGGTTTATGCAAACTGGCCTGCCCCGTCAAGGCAATGAGCGGCATCTCCATTGATGTGGATTCAGAGGAATTAGCATTAAAATCGTAATAGATGCTCTACACAACCTACTGCGACAGCCAGCTAAAAAATGACAAATCTGACCATATATCCTTGCTAACCTTTGGCTTTGCCGGTTTAGCTGGATCAGACGGTTTTGCCGGTTGAGGCGGTTTAGTGGTAAGAATCTGCCTGCTTGGGCGTGGAGCATTTACCGTACCTGTTATTTTTTCTTTTGGATTCCAGAAAACAAGCTTGCCATTGGTATCAAAACACAAAAGCCCCTGCACCGGCCCCAGCCAGTTTCCGGATTCTACTGACCATGCATTATTGTTTATAATAAATGCAATACAATTAATATCCGTATCATAGATGAACTTGCCGGGTTCAATCCATCCAACATGATCACAATCTTTGTCAAACAATGGAAATAACATTTAGCAATCCTCCTTAATTATTTTATTTGTAATATTGAAATATTTTATTTTTTTTACATGGGAACCGTATGGATAAAATCAACACATTGAATTAAATATTGCAATTAAAAAATTATATAAAATGTAAAAAATAATCATTTTAGGATTATCATCCCTTTTGGGTTATAAAAACGTAGCTATAAAAATTAAAAAAATTTTTTTTACATATTTTTTTCACCAAAATTTCCAAATGCCACCTTGACGATTTTCGTTTTTATTAGTATTTTATATACAGAAATTAGCACTCATTAAAATAGAGTGCTAACAATAAAAACCTTATATTCATAGGAGGTGTGCTATGAAATGGGGGTTAACAAAACGCAATGAAAGCAAATTAAATCCTTTTGAAGCTTTTGAACGAGATGTTAAAAGGATTTTTGACGATTTCTTTACATTGGAACCAGTAGATCTTTTTGATTCTGCATGGGTACCATCAATAGACGTTGAAGAAGATGAAAAATCCATTCATGTACGTGCTGAAATTCCCGGAATTGATGAAAAGGACCTCAATGTAACTCTTGAAGACAATGTACTGACCATCAGTGGCGAAAAGAAAGAAGAACGTAAAGAAGAAAACAAACGGTATGTACTTGCAGAACGCCGATTTGGTTCATTCAAACGCAGCATTGCATTACCTGCTGAAGTAAAGGCTGATAATGTTAAAGCTTCATTCAAAAATGGTGTTTTGACTGTTGACTTTGAAAAGAAGGAAGTGTCACAGCCCAAACGCATAACTATCAATGTAAAATAACAGGAGGTGGACTATGTTCACAACGTATGATCTTCTTGATGACGTTTTAGCACTCAGGGACATGGTGGATCGCTTCTTTGATGAAGTTTCCACCACCCGTCGACGCGTGGAATTCCCTTATATCAACGTCTATGAAAAAGATGATGATATCATTATACGGGCGATAGCTCCGGGAGTTTCATCCAGCGATGTTACTGTGCAACTTGCTGATAATACAGTAACTATCGAAATGAACCGTAAGGAAGATTATGCTGACAAACCGTATTTGCGCAAAGAACGCGAGTTTGGCAGTTATAAGAAATCTATTAAGTTGCCATACTATGTGGATCCTGACAAGGTTGAAGCATCAATGAACAATGGTATTTTGACCATTAAGCTGACCAAACATGAGTCAGTAAAACCACGCAAGATAACCATTAACTAAAAGGAGGTGATAGTTATGGCAACCCAGGTAGCAAAACGCACTGATAGAAATCTTGATAAGAAGGATTATTGCTTGGTGCCTCCGGTTGATATCTATGAAACCGACAATGAATATGTCCTCAAAGCAGATATGCCCGGGGTCCCAAAGGAAAATATTGAAATAACCTTCAATAACAATGAACTGGAAATCAACGGTAAGATTGATGAAGCATATACCGCAAGCGACAACCTGACATACCGTGAATTTACACTGTGCAATTACAACCGTAAGTTCCTGGTTTCTGACAAGATTAATGTTGAAGGTATTACTGCTACACTTGAAAACGGTGTACTCACTGTTACATTACCTAAACGTGAAGAAGCAAAACCAAAGAAGATTGAAATAAAAGCTGAATAATATTTTGCCCCATCTTAACATACGATGGGGCATTTTTTTTATTCTGTAATCGTTATAGTGAATTCTTTTGTTTTTACTGGTTTTGGATTTTTATCAAATGGACGTACATAATCAAACACAACAGTAGCTTTACCGGCTTTAACAGCCTTAAAGGTGAATATTTCTTTATCTATTCCTCCAACGGTTTGCCCCTCACACGTCTGCACTTTATAATCACTGTTAATAAGCACTCCAGGATTTTCCTTAATGGCAAATCGCCATCGGTACCCTGTACTCAATTGTGATTCAATTTCAATTGTGACACAGCCATTGTTTTTGATAATAATTTCCTGGCCTGCATACTTCTGTGCATCTACATTTGTGCAGGTATTATTCATTAGCTTTGAACAACTTATTCCTGATGATAGTAGTATACATAATACCAGCATCGTGCATATATGTAATTTCATAAAAACCCTCCATGAATTTTCATTATTATTCTTTATCAAGGACAACCCATGCTGCCCCATAACCAATGTTATTGCATCCATATTCTATCCACATGTAGCCTTTTTCACCCCAACGCTCACCCCAGGAATTTTTTATCCTGTAAGCCTTTTTACTATCATCCCAACCTACAATAATTATTCCATGATTGACATCTTTGGGGCTGCTCACCGGTGTAAATTCATCAAATATACCACCTACATAGGCCTGAAAAGCAGGGGTAACCTTTACTGTGGCTGCTATTGGTCCATAAGTGCTTAATGCCTTTTTCATCTCATCAACTGAAGGGATCCCGCCATCTTTGCGGACATACCCCCAGGCTATAAGCTTTACAGGTATCTGTTTTTTGGGAGTGCACCCATATTCATAACCTCTATAAGGGGCAATCTTTTCCTCAACAGGATAGTTGGTCATCATAAAATCAAATACATTGCCATACCAGCCACCATTACAGCTACCTGCATCCCGCCCATATTTATCACGAGCACAATCAATCATGTATTGTTCTGAAAGGTCAATATCAGCTTTTTTATTTATTTTATAACAACCTTCCACCACACCCATTGCAGTAAACGACCAGCAGCTACCACACAGTCCCTGATCTTTAACAGCTGTCATCATTCCCAGCGCAAACCAGTCAAGCACGGGTTTGGATGGGTCAGCTAACATAAAAGACTGGGGCAATGTTTCCTCAGGTTTTACCGGGGTAACTTCTTCAGGTTTTTCTTCTTTTTTTACTTCTTCTTTAGGCTTTACAGGCTCTTTTTTCTCAGGTTGTAATTCAGCCTGGCGTTTTGCAGCCTGGGCTTCGGCCAACCGTTGTAAAAATTCAAGGAATAACTGGAACCCCCTACTTGTCTGTATTTCAGCTTCTTTTTCCAGATCCTTTGGTGGTATGGTACCTGTAATTTCCTCAATCTGGCGCTTTAACGCTTCGGTCATATCCACCTTGAATTTCAAATTACGCTCTTTTATATCTTTGCGTATGGCTTCTAATTGCTGTTTTACTTCAGTAATACTTTTTTTATTCTTTATTCTTTGAGCTTCAACATCAGTTTTAAATGAGCTTTTCATCTTTGACTGAGAAAAAGCAATTGGAGCGATGGCCACACACATCATAATGCAAATGATAAAATACTTTTTCATATACTTTCTCCCATTTGTTTTATTAATTTTTATAAATAATCGAATAGAGTATGTACCGCCATTGGCTTCCTTTAAAATATACTTATTATAAAATATCTTTATTGATACCTGAAAATTTCTACTAATGTACAGTATTTTATGGTAATTGTCCAATCTTTTTTAATTTTACAGCAATCAAAATCTCAACTGCTTAATAGCCCGTTAATACAAACAAACAAAATTACATTGCAAAATTATAACAAATTGTTACAATGTGAAAAATATTTAATATTTGATTTACTATAACCGATAAAAAAGTGTAATAGCATAATTACTAAGCATATAGTGCATAATATCATAAGAGGGTATTAACTATGAAATCAACAAGATTTTTACTGTACGCTATCGTTGCCATTTTAGCAGTTACCTTTAGTCTTGTAGCAATTGCTCAACAGCAAGCTCCTAAGGAAGAACCAAAGAAAGAAGGTATAAAAGAAGAAGTAACTGGATGGCGGATAAAAGATTTCAAACCGTATGTAAAGGCAATTCAGGAACTGGAAAAACTCAGCAAAGAATATTCAGACAATCTTTTAAAACTGGCAATTGATGAATATTCAACTGGTATAGATATACTTGAAGATATGGAAAATGATGTCAATAAGCTCATTGAAACAAATCAGAAGAATAAGAATCTTCAGGAACAGTGGTACTGGCAGGAAATTGACCGCCGTGAACAGGAAAAACGTCAGATTGCAATGATGAAATTTGAAGCAAAAACAAAAGCAGTAACTTACTTTACCAGAGCTATCAACCACATGGATGAAATAACCTTTGAAGAAGTACGAAAAGACCCCAAGTTTGTCAATTTCCAGATACGATTGTACCAGGCATATGTTTCAACCCAGTACGACCTGTATAATCTGAAACCATGTATTCCAATTTTGGAGCGTTACATTGAAATTAATGACCAGACCAAAAATGATGTATGGGCATATAAGTATCTGTCAAGCTGTTATGGATACATGGAAGGTGTGCTGCTTAAATACAAGCAGGGAACAGAACAGGAACAACTACAGTACAAGCAGAAAAAGAACATGTATATGCTGAGAGCAGCTGAACTGCAGTATGGTATTGATTCACCACAGTATAAACACTTACGTGAGATAGTATCCAAAGACGAAAAGAAGAGTGAAAAAATCAACGAGTTCAAATAAGTATACTCATTCCTGCTGCCACTGGCAGCGGGAAATGTTTCAATATAACATAAAACCCCGTAACAATGCGGGGTTTTATTTTTCCATCACCTTGAATCCAGTAAACAGCTTGTATTCCAATCCATTATAGGTTAGTTTAACCTCAATGACCCTGCCAGGGTAAACAAATAGTATGACGGGTTTTGGTTGCCGTATATTGTTGTCCCGTATATACTGCTCTGAATTTTCATCTAAACGCCAGCGTTCAATCACGATTTCATGATACTGTCCGGATGAAAGATTAAGTTGAATTATCGATTGATTAATTGCAAGTACAGGCTCTGTACGACCATAATCCTGTCCATTACAGTATATTTTATAAAAAACCCTGGAAGCTTTTTCATCGGTTGGAAGATCATTGATTGTAAGCTCTACCGTATAATCGCTGCTTACAGCAAACTGTACGTTGTTACTATAGCGATATACTACCTTCTTTTCTTTAATATCGATAACTTCAGTATCATTGTCATCGGTTACAAAGACTATGCGGTCATCCACGTGCCCTTTCAATGACGGCTTCCCGGTGAAATATAATGGCAATATAAAATCATTGTACACAAGAGTATTATCGTTTTTTAGGATAACCATGCTGTCTTTTAAAATTAAAATATCACCAACCCCCTTAACCTGCTCCACCAGGCCTGTATTCACATCAGCCCTGTACAGTATGCTATCACTTTCATGAATACAGATATATATGGCACCTGATTCAAAAGCAATGCGTTTAATTTGTATACTTTCAGAATTTGTGGCAATAGGAAATTGAATTATGTTTTTATCCTGTAGAGTATAAGCTCCCGCAACTATCTCTTTTTCATTTTTAGCAACAAACAGTATTGCAGTATCCCTGACGTAATAATCAAGAACAACGCCTTGAACGGGTAAAGCCACTGAAGGCTCAATATATAATGTCCCATTAATTAAGGTTGGGAATGCAGTGCCTATCGCCAGGCTATAAAAGGAAAACTGAAATAACAAAAAGAATAGTATACACCAGAAAGCAATTCTATACACGTGATAACCGGTTTTTGAAATCATTATATATCTTTAAACCAAGCTTATTCTGCTCGTCAATTATTTCTTGCAATATTGCTGGAGTGGTTAAAGGATTTATGGTGATAGCCCTGAGAACTACAATTCGCTGATCGCGATAGCGTGTTGACTCCAGCATGGTTCGAGAAACAAAGCTGTTATCTTCCTGACGGATTGCACGGTGAAGCTCTATGGTCATTTCATTGATAATATCATTTAGCTTTTTTAGGCGCCTGCGCAATTTTGCTGCTTTCTCTTCATCTGCAGTTTGGATTGCACTCATTATGCGCTCAAGTTTTATCCGTATACTCTGTGGTACAAACCTATAGTTAGTGATAAATAATTCCGGATTATTGAGCAACTCAAAGTTTTCATGCTTTATAATGAGTTCTTTCAAGGTATTAGTAAGCATGAATGCATGTTCAAAGAGCACCTCAAAACCTGCCGTGCCAAATATCTTAAGCGTTACCCAGGGCTTTAAGCATGAAAATGGTCGTGAACCTTCCACAGTAAACCTTCCCTGGTCAACTGAATCCGGGCGAATAATGTAATTGGATGTATGCATAATGTTGGTAAGGTCATAGGGATTTTTAAACAAAATCAGTCCCATGGACAACGGTGAATACAATAGCTTGTGGGCATCAAATGTAACCGAATCAGCCTTTTCTATCCCTTTGAATAAATCGCGGTATTTGTTAACCAGAAGTACTGATCCACCCCACGCCGCATCAACATGGAAGAAGATATTGTATTCATCAGCAATTTTTCTTAAAGTATACAGGTCATCTATATTGCCTGTCTCAGTTGTGCCAGCAATGCCAATCAATGCAATGACTTTGATTGCATCAGCATGGGTGCTGTTATACTCAGCTATTGCTTTTAACTCACGTCGCAATGCATTAATATCTATCTTATTATTGCTATCAACTGGTATTTTAATTACGTTATTGTCACCAATGCCGGTAATACGAGCAACCTTATCAATTGAATAATGACCACGCTGCGAAACTATATATACTGCTTTGTGTATATGATAATACCTGAATGCTTCAGCCACACCTGCTTTGCGTATGCCAGGAAAACGTTCATCAGCAGGGAACGCTTTGTTGCGTGCCACAAGCATTGCGGTAAGGTTTGCCAGTGTGCCATCAAGGGTTACATTTCCCAGTGCAATCCTGTGATTCTGAATATTTCGTTTATAAAATGACGCTGGCTTTTGAAAAATAAGCCTGTGTATCCAGGAAATAAATTCGCGCTCTACAAATGTTGACGCTTTTGCTGTTTCTATCTTTACCTGGTTTTGATTGAGTGCAGCAATGATCATCTCAAGCAAAATCATAAAATAGGGAATAGCACTTGTCATGTGCCCAATGTAATAAGGATTGCCAACCTTCACCGAGTGTTTGATAACCTTTTGTTTAATTTCAAGAAGTATATCTTTTAAAAGCTTTGGATCACGGGGAATATCAATATTATTAAACAAGCATGCCAGTTCCGGTAATGATATCTCACTGTGAATACCACCCTTTTCCTTGAAAAAAGAATGGATAAGGTCAAGAAGCTCATACCCAAACTGCATAAACTTATCAGGTGAATCGGGCATGATGAATAGCTTGCGCAGATGCTCTAAATCGGTGGGTATCTTACCAGGAGTATGATCTATTGTGGGCTCAGCCAATCTCATTGTGGTAACCACTTGTCATAAGGTTGGAGGACATCTTATTACACAAAAGTAAATATAATTAAATTAATCAAGTACTTTTGCTGGAATATACAAAATTATTGCCAATAATCATACAAATTCATTATATTGGCGATAGTTATTATAACCGGTCCACTGAAAATATAGCCCTAAATTGCAAAATAACCAATTTTTTAGTTTTTGCTTTTTTAAAGGCTCTGACCCCATTACAATAGTATCACCCCTTCGGGGTTTATAGTGTGGGTGTCATCCTGAACCATGTCCTGAATTTATTTCAGTAATGATTCAGTGCGGTCATCCTGATCATGATTCAGGAACTCATTAGCGGGAACAAGAGATTCCGGGTTAAGTCCGGAAGGACGTATAGGCAACAAGTCATCCTGAAGCATGTCCTGAATTTATTTCAGGATTGATTCAGGATCTACTCATAATGCTCTGACCCCAAATCCCACTATCTCTCCAATAACTCAGCGTACTCTGCGTGATACATTACTTTATCTCTAGAGTCTAGGCTCTGACCCCTTACAATAATATCACCCCTTCGGGGTTTGCATGATGTTGTGATAACGTTGTGAAGATAGTATGCTCTGACCCCATGGTTTCACAATTTTTTTTAATTTTTTCATCAAAAAATACAAATTTTTTTCCAATTCCTTTTAATTTTTCCCAGCAAAAGCGTTGTATACAGTAGAAGCATAATAGCATATTACTATACTTATTGGAGGAATACTATGGCACGGAAATTACGTGTACAGATGCCCGGTCTTACCTATCACATCACTTCTCGCTGCATAGAGTGGCGAAATATGTTAGAAGAAGACTACTTTAAAGCCTGTTTTGTGGAAATTTTACGCAGAGCAAAAGAAAAATACCCGTTTAAGATTATCGCCTACTGTATTATGGACAATCACATCCATTTGGTTATTCACACGGTAGATGATGGAGCACCCATAGGACGCATTATGCAGTATATTAAGGCACGGTTTGCAGAATTGTATAATAAGGTAACCGGAAGAACCGGACCATTCTGGAACGAGCGGTATAAGGATAGTATTGTAGAGTTTGCCCGTGATGGGTTTCACTATTTGTTGTGGTTGTTGTGGTATTTAGCGTATAATCCGGTACGGAAAAATTTATGCTCTGACCCTACTGCATACACTTACAGCAGCATAAAAGCATATTTACAGAAAGATGCTGATGTAGGGGTGCCAATAGATTACCATGACTATTTTAAAGAGTTGGGGAAAACATTTGCCGAAAGGGTAAAAAGATTTATGCGCTATGACGAGATATATCGCAAGCGGTATTCTATTGTGGGGTGGGTGTAAAGCTATAAAAAATAAAAAATTATATATTTGGTCAAGTTAGTTTTTGGACATATCAAGTATAACAGAAATTTTAAACGCTTTCTATTACGCGGGCTTGATAAAGTGAAAATTGAATCCGGTATACATTCTTCAATAATCAATTTATTAATCTGTTCGTTTTTTAAGCTTTCATGACCAACAATTTTACTCTTTTGTAGGTTTATTGTGCACAATAACCAATTGGTGAGTTTTTTAAATTCTCTCTTGACGAAGATACAATCTATAATTATGACAGTGATATACATTTTATTTTACAGGAGAATACCTACAATGACTATTCTGAAACTGGAAAATGTTTCATTATCGTTAGATGAAAGGCCAATACTCAATAACCTTTCTGTTGACTTCTGGGAAGGACATATCCATGCAATTGTTGGCCCCAATGGTGCGGGCAAATCAACATTTTCATACGTTGTTATGGGGCTTAGCGGTTATAAAAATATTACTGGTACTATCTATTTTAAAGGAAAACCCATAAACAATCTCACTGTGTATGAGCGAGCAAAATTAGGAATAAGCCTTGGATGGCAGGAACCTGCCCGATTTGAAGGACTAACTGTTGCACAATACCTGAAGGCATCAAAAAAGGATACTGGCATGCCCATTGAAGAAGCAATGGAAGTTGTAGGATTGCAACCACAGGAATACCTGCAGCGTGCATGCGACAAAACCTTAAGTGGCGGTGAACGAAAACGCATTGAGTTAGCTTCACTATTAGTTATGCAACCTGAGCTTGTGCTTCTTGATGAACCTGATTCAGGCATTGATGTGGAAGCTCTGGAGCGCATCTTTGATGCAATAAATATATTAAAGGAAAGAGGTTCTACGGTAATAACTATCACCCATAGCATGGCAGTTTTAAAAAAAGCCGAGCATGCATTTTTAATGTGCCACGGCAGCATTATTGATAAGGGGAGCATTGATAAAATTTCAGGATATTTTGAAAATAAATGCATCCCCTGCGGACATAAAAATATTCCTGTTTTAGGAGAAGTACAGCAATGAATGATAAACGCGAAATTGCAAAAACATTATATAAAACAATGGGGCTTACTGACGCTGCCTTAAACGACCCTGATATTGCTCATTTAGTTATAAACGGCAATATGGTGGTTGGTGCACATTTAGTGCCAGGACTTGTGGTTGAGCCCCATGAAACGCACAATGGTGTTACCGTAAAAATGAAAGTATTAGCAGGTAACATTCTTCAAAAGCCAGTGCATCTTTGTTTTGGCATGCTTCCCGAGGATGGTCTTCAAGAAATTATCATGGATGTTACAATAGAAGAGCATGCAAAAGTTTCTATACTTGCTCACTGCACATTTCCCAATGCAAAAAATATTACACACAAAATGCAGGCAACTATTGTTATTAAAGAGGGAGCAAATTACTCATATTTAGAGCGCCATGTGCATGCACCACAAGGATTAATTACTGTAGTTCCGCATGCGATAATTACTGTGGAAAAGAATGCTACCTTTAAAACTGACTTTGAGCTTTTGCGGGGAAAAGCAGGTATTATTGACATCAATTATGAAACAACCTGCTACGATGGAAGCCTTTTAGAGATGAACGCCAAGGTAAATGGTATTGACGATGACGACATTACCATACGGGAAACAGGACATTTAAAAGGTGAAGGCGCCGTTGGCGTACTAACTACACGTATTGCAGTGCGAGATAACGCAAAAGCTACAGTATACAATACATTAACTGCACATGCAGCATTTGCGCGGGGACATGTTGATTGCAAGGAAATCATTCAGGATAATGGTGTTGCAAAAGCCATCCCTATTGTTGAGGTGTATCATCCAAAAGCCCATGTTACTCATGAAGCAGCTATTGGCAGTGTTGATGATAAGCAGCTGCAAACTCTTATGGCACGCGGGCTTAATGAAGACGAAGCAGTGGACTTGATTATTCAGGGACTATTGTCATGATGAAATTTTATTTACATGTTTTTCTATGGCAAGTGCTGTAACACCCAATAATGAAAGCAATATAAAAAATATCATTGTTTTTATTGAAAGATCACTGCCCTGCTGGCGGCGTAAAAGCAATAATTCAAGATACATGGCATCACTGGACGTAAATTCTTTCTGCTGGGCAACGCGGTTATCAAACTCTTTCAGAATATACTCAATGCCTGCACCCGCCTCATCATAGCGGTCATATCCAGCAAAAATGTGAGGATTTCGCAGTATAATATATACTTGCTGTAATTTGTGGCTATCATCCTGGGTTAAAAGCTTTTCTATTGCTGGTTCAGTAACCACTTTTGAATAGATGCCAGGCAATCCAAAAATAATTCCTGCAACAAACACTGCTATGGAAAAATAAAAATATATTTTACTATCGTCAAATTTCATTGTCCAACCTCTTGTAAATATGTTACTATATCAACGGTTTCATAGTCTGCCTTTTCCACTTTTACCATAACCTCAGGCAAAACCAATGCCGCTTCCTGCTGTTTTATAACTTCATTAATGTCTATCTCCAATTCATTGAACAACGGCTTGATTGCTTCTTCAGATTCATTCTGTGTAATGGGTATCTGTTGTACTTGTTTTGGCAAAAGTTTATCAACAGATACAGTTAATTGCTTAAGAGTACGCTTATCTTCAGTAACTATCGCCACTGTTGCCGTATAGTTTTTTACAACTTTTTTTATGCTGGTGTTTAGTATGGTTACGGTATAGGTAGTAGCAAATACAGGTATATTTTTCTGGAAGACCACCTGTACTGAAAACTCAACATCACCCACATCAACATACTGTGTGCAGGCAGTACATATCACAACTAACAGCGGAATTATGTGTTTTATCATTAGTACCTCGTCTATGGTATTGTGCCGTTATTGTCCTATTGTATAGATTTAGTCAAGTAAAATGTTAAAAAGTACACATTACTACTGTGTTGGGGTGTTTATCGTTGCATTTTTTCTATAATAAATTCAACATTCTTAAAAAATCTTGTGATATCTTTCCCATTCCGTGTTTTAACATAAGCCTTTCCCAAGACTATGTTTTGAAAAAACCGTGGTGGGCTTTCTATAAGCATGCCATCTATGGTATAGACTGGCAAATCTTCTTCATTATAGTCATACGTTGGAACAAGCGTATAAGCTAAAATCTTCCCATAGGCAGGAATTATTCCACTCCATCGTTGCTGTACAAAGTTATAATGTTCTTTTATTATATCCTTCATTGCCTTTTGTTTTTGCTCTATCGATAGCTCATTGAAATTGCTGGGCAGGTTAACCTTTTTTAATAAAAATGATTGTGTTAGTGCACAAATAAATATTGGCGAGGGCTTTGGCTTTTCTGTAACGCAGTATAAGAAGGGTTTAAAGTTTTTATACTCTTCTTCTTTATTTTGCCTTTTTTCTTTTTCCTGCTTCTGTATTTCCTGTGCAATCTCTTCTTTTGTTTCTTGTAACTTTTCAAGTATCTTTTCTTTTGGTTCATCAAGTGCACTGTGTAGATTGCATATGATATGCTCATTAAGTGTAGCCTTATCCAGAAATTCATCAATACGCCGTATACCTTTTGATATATTGTTATATCCCAACCGCCGTGCTACTTCTTTTTTAGAAAGATTTTTTTGGTGCATAATATCATGCATAAATCTGTGAATTGCATACATGGGTATTCCCTCCTTTTTGTAATTATTTTAAACACCACAGAGGATTTAATTTTTTTACATAAGTAATTTTTGTTGATTTGCGGATACTTTAAAAACATTTTCTATAAAACATAGTACATTATTTCACATGCATAATGTAACAAAAGGATGTACACAAGACCAGCAAAGCCCTGCATACATCCTTAATGTCCTTATACTGTAAATCCTGTTTTCACACTTTTACCTTTTTTCATGTACTGCACTTCTTTTTCAAGCGCATCAATGATGGCATCGTGGTTAGTTAAATCATCCATCATTATGATTTTCTGATATACAGCTTTGACATGTCCAGGGGTTAATCCTTCAAGTGCGGTTATTCTTTCCTTTTGCGGCAACGATAGCGGGTTGCTATCGCTTACAAAATAACGCTCATAAAGTTTAACACGCATGTCAGGCTGTACAGGATTAAATTTAATTTTATAAGTAAAACGACGCATGACAGCAGTATCTAAAAGCTCCAGCATATTTGTTGAACACAATAAGACGCCCTTAAAATTTTCCATTTGTACTAACATCTCATTGACAAAGGAAATTTCCCAGGAACGCTGTGCATGCTCACGGCTTGCAAAGAATGTGTCAGCCTCATCAATAAACAGCAGTGCATTGTTTTCGTGCGCTTCTTCAAAGGCCTGACGCATAAGCTTTTCGGTTTCCCCAACATACTTTTCCATGAGATCTGATGCACACTTTATGATAAGCTCTTTGCCTACCTGATTTGCAAGGTATTTGACAAACTCGGTTTTTCCTGTACCTGATGGCCCCCATAGCAGGATAGAAATATTTGTAATATTGCATTGCCCGGCATAATAACGCCTGATAGCCTTTACAACTCCATCAAGATTGATATCAGTGTTGCAGAATGTCAGATCATACTGTGGGGTTAAAGGATTAAGCTTATGGCTATGTATAGTACCAGAAAGATCAGCATGGCGCTGCAACAGCCTTTCCAGTACAGTAACTATCATATCTTCCAATATTATTTTCTGTGAAACCATGGTTTCAACTGTTTTTATACTATTTGCAATTTCTGCAGCGTTGACAGCATATTTATGCGATAGTTCATGGATTATGGTACTGGTGAAATATTTTTCAAGCTTACTGCTCTTTAGTATTCTTTGCCATAGAACAATACGCTGTGCAGAAGTGAAGTGCCTAAATTTTATGCTGTAGTTGAAACGGCGCAATGTTGAAGATGACATCCCATATATAGAATTCGTAATCCATATACACTGTGCAGCACAAGTATCAAGCAAATCATTAATCGTGCCTTTATCGCCTGAATCAAAGGAGAAAAATGATAAAAATGACAGCGTATTAAGAATGGTGTCGGCTTCATCAATAATAAGAATTGCATCATTTTTTTCAGCCATCTTCATAGCTATGGTTATAGCCATAATACGTGAACTTATGCTTTCATGCCTGGTGGTTTCACGCCCACTGGTATAGGTAAGTACAAAGACTTTACGGTGGGTGTTCGCTGCTATGCTTCGTGCAAACTGGGTTTTACCTGTGCCGGGGGTCCCGTATAAAAGGATATTACAGGGTTTTTTGCTTTGTAATAAGCTTGTTACTATAGATTTATCATCATCTGATACACTAAACTCTTGCAATGGTATCGTTGGTTCAGTATCTATTTTAACGTATTTTGTAAGCAGATCTTCACTTGCAACATCATTCAAAAATTCAATAATTTCATCCGACAAAACTATATATTCGTATCCGTCAGGATTTATTGATTCAATGATGCGTGAGGTATATAAAATCCCTTTTTTTGATAGAGACATTTTAACGGCAGAAAGTGACAATCCTGTAGCTATAGCAATACGCTTTTGCAATTCACTGTAATTAACTTCGGATAACAGTTCTTTCAATGGGCTGTTTGGTATTGAAATAGCAATAGCCCATAATTTCATAATGGCACAATCAATGTCAGTAAGTGAAAAAAATTCCATCAGTTTAGCTAAGCGCTCATCTAATTCATTTTTATGCTGTGCAATAGTTTCATATTCTTTTTTTATGAACATAAAAATCTTGTAACGAACAGTTGCCCATTTTTTCTTTTGCACAGCATCCAGTACAATACGCATGATTGTAGAACCTAAGTCTGAAGGATTATACAAGCTCTCTAACGCATCTTTATAGTAATCTGGACCAAATTCATCACGGTTTTTCTTTTCATTTTCCGAAAAAAGTGATTCTATCATCTCTCTGCGGCTTTTTATACTCAAACATTCCATACACAGTGTAAGCAATCGTTCGTTTGGTTCTAAATGCTGTAGTAAATTCATTGTGTATACCATTATCTCTTTGCGTATAGAAGCCTCCAACACTGTCTGTGGTGCACTGTGAAAAAGTTTACGACTTCGAAATGATTTTGGTAAAGGCATAGCTACCTCCTGTAATGGTAATATAGGGTACATTGTTAACACCGGGGTTGTTGAAGATAGATCTTTTATAGTAACTATCGCTACTACATTAAGACTCCTAAGGCAGGTTATTTATTGGTAATATACTAAAAACTTAGAAAGAAAGGTAGTAACTGACTTGCGATGTTTATTATTCATACATGCTCAAGCTTTCCTTAAGCATGTTTATCATGGCCTGGCGAACCTTTTGTGGACTAACTATCTCCACCTGTTTACCATAGAGCACAAGTTGCTTGCACAGATATAGGTAATCGCTTATGGCAAATGTTGCTCTGTACCAGTTATTGGGCTCCTTTTGTATTGCAGGATGTAACAAGGCAATAATATTTTCAACGGTTGTTTTTGCAACCTGTGAATAGCGAATTGTAACTTCCACGGTATTAGCATTATTGATAAATGCGCTCAATGAAGTTGCAAACAGGTCATCAACATCAGGCACTTCCCATTCAAAATTGTGCAATGCATCACACACTACAACATCCTGTATGCGCTCAGCAACAAGCGGCAGGTATTTCTTCATATCTGTATCATACACTATAAGATACAGATTATTGTTACGAAATATAAAATAACACGGGCACAGTTTCCAGTTTGTCAGTAACTGCCCTTCATTGGTTTTGTATGTGCACCGTATCATACGCTTTTCAAGCGCTGCAAAATAGATGCGTGCCAATGTCCACAGTGCTCGATCAGGATTGGCTGCAATAAATTTTTGCAATACCATATCACGTGTTGAATCTTTTACCACAAAGCCGCTATACACGCGTGCAATTTCAAGCTGCATATCAGCGTCAAGGTCTTCTGCAAGTGCTGTTATGAGTCCACCCTGTGTACGGTCAACACTTATTCCCAACTCATCTTCAATATGATCATTGATATATTTTCGGACATGGCTGTCGCTAATGTCCTTCTCATCTTCTTCAAGCGATAGTAACCGGGCAAGGCTTGCTGCATTCCAGGTTTCGTTGGCTCCAGGTGGTGATTGCAAAAGTGCCAGTATATGAAGGTAGCGTTTTAACACGCTGATCTTGCCTTCAGGGTTGGGGAAGTTGTGATCGTTTTTGCGAGCCATTGGTGTTATAATAACAACAGCATAAATAAACTTGTAAACAATTATTCTAAAAAAAATTTTATGAACAGTGTCCTATATAATTCTGCTTTCTTAACCAACAGGATTGAAATTTTTATGTATGCATTTTATATGATGAATAAATTTAATGAATATGAAACAATAATAAATTATTAACCAGTCTTTACTATAAGATTTTTAACCTTTTGAACAATCATATCAGGCAAAATGTCTCTATTTTCCATTGTTACCTCATGGATTTCAATATCATCACGCTGCTTTATTGACTTAATGAATTCATCCCCACCTAACGTTATGGTGCCAATAACAATATTTGTGCTATCAAGTGCTTTGATTGCTATATCTTTAAAGGTTTCTGAAAAGCATTCCATCTTGCCAATTTCGTCCAGTATAATAATTGTATTACTGTGTGGAATGATTGATGGAACAGCAATTGTATCAATATTATGGATATCCACACCATACCGCCGTATGTGATATGGTGATACAATATTCTGATGTGCTAAATAACCTTTTTTGCCATCCAATGTATGCAACACAAAGCCAGTGCGCCTGCCTTCTACTCTTTCTTCTTCAGTGTAAAATCCATTAGCGTGATATGGCAGCATTGCTATAATCTTTTTTATTACAGTAGTTTTACCTGATGACGGCGCACCGGTTAAAAATATATTTTTCTTCATAATATTTATATAAAATATTATTGTTTCAACAATAATAATTCCTTAAAAAATATCATAATGAAAATAGTATATACCCCTGCCGCCTTCGGCGGCGGAGGTGTATACTATTTTATATTTTGTTCAAATTTCCACATTTTAGGAATAATTAATGTTGTTTCAATGTATTATTCATCTATGCATGATGACAGGCTTTATTAATTTGACAGGAATTACTGTTACAAAAAATATACTTACAACTATTTAACAGGAGTAAATATATTGTGTCAAGATATTTGTAAATAGCTTGTAATGATATAATTGCAATCAGATTATATTAATTATCATCAATTAAAAACTAAAAAAGACAATTATACATTTATGGTTAGGAGGAATGATATGGTAGAACGATATGAATTCGCAGGGGAATCATTTATAAAAAAAGCTGATGGCAGGATAGTAATATATTCAAATCCTGATGATGGAGAAATAAACAGGATTGCTCTTGAGTATGGCATAGATATACATTCGCTCTATTCTGCTCTTGATACTGAAGAACTATCACGATTTGAAATTGAAAAAGATTATATGGTTTTGATCTGGAAAATACCTACTTCCATGAAAATCAATGAACTTTCATCACTTAATGTTATTACTATAGGTTTTTTTATAAAAGATGACACTATTGTAGTAATAAGCCCAGAAACGCTTCCCTATATAACCGAAAAAGTTCACAATTCTATTGAATATCATTTTGATGTGCTGTTCCACTTTCAGCATTATACCATTAAACATTTTACCGAACATCTTAAAATTATTAAAATGATTTCAAAGGAAATCCAAAACAAGATCAACAAGTCCATTGAAACAAAACATCTGGTGCAGATGTTTAATCTTAGTGAAAAGCTCATATACTACCTTCATGCTATAGAAAGCAATATTAGCTCGCTGGTAAAATTACGGTCTTACCTTAAAGATAATGTAAATACAATTAATTTTGATTTCTTAAACGATATTATTATTGACCATCAGCAAGCAAAAAAACAGGCCGAAATTTATACAGAAATCTTTGCGGGACTTATGGACGCTCGCGCAAGCATTGTAAATAACAACATGAATATTCTTATTAAAAATCTAACAAAGATAAATGTTATTTTTCTGCCATTAAACTTAATAGCAGGGATTTTTGGAATGTCAGAATTTTCCATGATAACACAGGAGGTGCCCTGGTATATTTCATATGGCTTTTTTGGAATTACAATATTATGTGCTGGTATAATGTTAAGCTTTTTACTTAATAAATATGATGAACGGTGGAGACGATAAAATTAAATATCACCATGCATATCATAAAAATTAATGGCATTAAGTACACATTTCACCTTGCACCCATGGCAGAGCTTACCACTCCAGCGCTGCGTAATGTTGTCAAAAATTTTACTGGTAACGTTGTCCTGTATTCTGAGATGTTAGCAAGTGGTGCTATAAATGCAAAGGCACCCCATAACGAGCCACTTGTGAAACGCTATAATTTTGACACACCTTTTTTTTATCAGTTAGTAGGAAATAACCCTGCAATTATGGCCAACGCTGCTGCTATTTTGCAAGACTATGGATGTGATGGTATTAACATAAACATGGCCTGCTCTGCACCACATATTCTTAAAACGGGCGCAGGTGCTGGCCTTCTTTGCAATTTTGACCTGGCAAAAGCAATTATTGCTGCTTGCAGAAAAAACGTTCACGGCCTTCTTACCGTTAAGATGCGTGCTGGCTTTCATGATATTGATTTGCCATTTTTACAGCAGTTTGTTACTATGCTGAAGAATGAAGGAGTTGATGCTGTCATTATTCACCCACGTGCCGCAAAATGGGGTTTTACCCGTAAAGCTCGCTGGGATATTATTGAGGCGATAGTAACTGCTATAAATATCCCTGTCATTGGGAATGGTGATATCTTTGAACCAGCACAAGCCTTGCAGTGTTTACAACAAACCCATTGTGATGGTATCATGATTGGTAGAGCAGCAGTACAGAAACCATGGATATTTGCACAGTGTGATGCTTTATTGCAGCAACAGTCGCTGTCACTATCGCTTAACATTGAAGAAATATGGATAGAAGTTTTACAAAACATACAAAAAATGCTTCCGCAGAGGCTTCATAAAAGCAGGGCACACCGATTTTGTGCATATTATCACAAAAATGTTACATTTGGGCACACCCTGTTTTCATCAATACGGCAATGCAACGAAATAAATGATATGATTGTACTTATAAAGAATTATTTTCAACGAAATGAGGAAGAAAGAATAAAAATAGTATAATGGTTATTTATTTTTTAGCTCTTCCAGTTGTGCCTTAGTTAATTTAGTTATCTTTATAATTGTTTTATCATCGATTCCACTTTTCAATAAATTACGTGCAATAGTAATCCTTTCCTCATGTTTTCCTATCAACTTACCTTTTTGAATTCCTTTTTGAATTCCTTTCTCAATCCCTTTATTAAATCCTTCTTTTATTAAATCTGATTTTATCTTTTTTAATGTTTGTGCTAACATTGAAGTTGCCTCCTGAGGAGTATTTACAAAATTTCCCGGTATCTTCTGGTCACTGTCTACTATACCATGCGATTGCAAATAATGTAATAACCAATATAACAATGTGCGTATAAGCAAAAATTCGCCTTTCTCTGTATAAATTTGCACCAAATCCTTAATTCTGTCAATAGTTTTATAAAATATTGCATCATCACCTGTTTCTAATAGAAATACAGTAGCTATCACATTCATCATTTGTTGAAGTATTTCTGGATTGAGTTCATTTTCAATGACTGGATAATATCTGAACTTAGGAACATATGGTAAACATTCATGCAATATCTCTGGAATATCAATCAAATCTTCAAGTGCAAATGGTGCATTCCATACTTTATCACCATTATATATCATAACTGGAAATACAACAGGCAATTTTTTAGCATTGTGATGATATAGTAATTCCCTGTATAATTCTACAATATATTGTAACATCCTAAATGCTATGAATTTATCCACAGTAGATTGGAATTCAATTAAAAGATAGATATACATATCAGTATTTCTAAAACGCAATTTATAGATAATATCTGCTTCATATTCTTTATAGTGATCATTTACATACGTTTTATCAATTGTTTCAGCTTGCGTAAAATCAATTTCTTTAACCCAATCCATATGGACAAATGATTCTAACAATTCTTTTACCATTAATGGATTAGAAAATAAATACTTATACCCTTTATCATGAATATTTTCAGCCATAGATACCTCATGGTAAAAATCTATTGTGTTTATACATTAATACGCTTGAGAATGAAAAATTTGAAAAATTATGTTAAAAATTTTCATTAATTATTCCTAAATGTTGAAAATTGAACAAAATATAAAATAGTGTACACCCCGCCGCCTTCGGAGGCGGGGGTGTACACTTTATTCTTTATGAAATTTTTTTAGGAATTATTACTGAAAAATTTTTGAGTTTTTTTAATGAATCCTTACAATAGTTATAAGCATTAAATCAGATAAAACAATGGCGTGATAACCTGACTATAATGTTCATAAATTTACTTTGTATCAACAAACATAGTACTACTTTAAAATTTTAGTATTCATGAGCTATCCATCATACATAGCATTATACGAACAAGGGGAGCTTCTCAAACGCATTGAAGCATTGAACACTATTGTTACCCACTGTACTCTCTGCCCTCATGAGTGCAAAGTTGACAGGCGTTCTGCAACCGGTAAATGCAAAACTGGCATGCAAGCACTGGTAGCATCATACCATGCACACTTTGGGGAAGAATCATGCCTGGTTGGTAAATACGGCTCAGGTACAATCTTTTTTGCCAACTGTAACCTTGCCTGCATATTCTGTCAAAACTGGGATATATCACAAATGCCTAATGGCCGCAACGTTACTCCCAAAGAAATGGCTGATATGATGATACGGTTGCAGCAAAAGGGCTGCCACAATATAAATTTTGTAAGCCCCACCCATGTGGTCCATGCAATTGTTCAGGCACTTCCCTTTGCCATTGAACGCGGCCTAAGTATTCCTCTGGTATACAATTCAGGTGGATATGATTCATTTGAAACATTACAATTGTTAGATGGTATATTTGATATTTACATGCCCGATTTCAAATATATGGACGCTGCTGTAGCAATGGAATTAAGCGGTGCAAGAGATTATCCGCAAAAAGCTATTACCGCCCTCAGGGAGATGCATCGCCAGGTTGGTGACCTTGTCATTGAAAAGGGCATTGCAAAAAGAGGTTTGTTAGTGCGTCATTTAGTCATGCCGGAGAACATTGTCCGCAGTGATCTTGTATTTAAAGAACTATCTGCTATATCACCTCACACGTATGTAAATATTATGGCGCAGTACCACCCTGAATACAGGGCACATACCCATAAAAGCCTGGGAAGGCGCATTACCATACAGGAATTTGATCAGGCTTATGTGTGGGCTAAACAAGCAGGATTATATAGATTTGATAGATAACGATATTTTTTATTGACCTTAAATTTTTTTACATATATACTATAATCGATGCTGAAAACTTCTTCACAACTCATTAATCTTTTTGACCTGGTAAATGATGAGATACTCATACTTGATGGCAATAATTACACTGTACTATTTAACAATGATAGGGCAGAAAAGTTTGTTACAAATGGTGGTAAAACCAATATCCTGGAAGACGAAAAAATTAGAAATATTTTACGTTCCATACAACCTGACAAAACCCATACGGAACATATCAGCTTAAAAATAAATAATAAGATACATCACTACAAAATTAATATTTTAGCAATCAAAGATGATAACTCTTACCTGATTGCCTTTGTATTAACTGATACTACCCGTTTATTTAAACTTCACCGCAAGCAACAGCAACTCATTGCCCAGATACGCAAAAATTATTTTGACCGCTTTGAATCACTGAAACAGTTAGCTGACTCAATAGCTCATGAGGTACGGAATCCTCTTGTTTCTATAGGTGGATATGCCAATCTCCTGATGCGAAAATGTGAGGAAGGAATAGATCACTTAGAAGCAAAAAAATTTTTATCATATATTGTTGAAAATGCTGAACGTCTTAACTATCTGACACAACAAATTGAAGAAATGGGGGATCTTAAACGAGTTCAACTATCTGCATATGATATTGTAAAATTTTTAGAAGAACAAAAAACAACGTTAATTGCAGCTGCAAAACAATTTAATAAAGATTTACACATAACTATTGAAACTGAAAATCATTATCACATGTATATAGATTACGACCGCTTACGTTTTGCTTTAACCCGCATCATTGAATTTATTGCTCAACATGCAAAAAGGGAAACTTTAAGTATGCACTGTCATGATAGCGTATATGAATTTATTATCACCATCTCGTTTTCTACAGATATACTTACCGAAGAAGATTTACCATATATCTTTGACCCATTTTACACAACTCGATCAAATATTGAAACATTTAATCTCTGTATAGCCCAGCGCATTATCATGCTGCATGGCGGAATCATTACCCCCGAAATTAAGAAAAACACCATTGTATTCAGAATAGCCCTGCCACAGGATAAGCGGTTAACGTAATACTATCTCTAAAGATTCACCTATTGCTTTCACTGTTTTGTCAATATCCTCTTTTGAGTGAGATAAAGATAAAAATCCAACCTCATAACCTGATGGTGAAAGATATATACCGCGCTCAAGCATTAAACGATGAAAGCGAGCAAACTGCTGCATATTGCATTCTTTAACCTGATCTACACTGGTAATGGTATCTTCAGCAGTAAAGTACAATGCAAATATTGAGGCAAAGCGTTCAAACAGCAGTTTATGTTTATACCGTGATATAAGCGGTTGCATCTGTTCTTCAAAATATGTTCCCAGTTCCTCAAGCTTTTGATATGCTGATGGCATTAATTTTTGTAATGTTGCAATGCCTGCTGCAACAGCAATGGGATTACCTGAAAGCGTTCCCGCCTGATACACAGGCCCATCAGGGGCAACCTTTGCCATTATTTCAGCCTTACCACCATACGCACCAACCGGTAATCCTCCACCAATAATTTTACCAAGCGTTGTGATATCAGCCTGCACACCAAAGCGCTCCTGTGCTCCTCCGCGGGCAAGCCTGAAACCAGTAATAACCTCATCAAATATCAATAGTACATTATGTTCTGTACATAGCTCCCGTACCTGTTTCAAGTAATCTTTCTTTGGAGGAATAAGCCCGTAATTACAGCATACAGGCTCCATGATGCAGCACGCAATATCATCGTTGTGCGATAGTACCTGGTGCAAAGCATCTATGTCGTTATATTTTACTACTATAGTGTCTTTGGCATTGTCCTTTGTGACACCAGCTGAATCGGGCATACTAAAGGTTGCAAGCCCCGAACCCGCGGCAACAAGCAGGTGATCAGCATGACCATGATAGCAGCCATCAAATTTTATTATCTTGCTTTTGCCAGTATACCCGCGGGCAAGTCTGATGGCACTCATAGTTGCTTCAGTACCTGAGTTAACAAAGCGAACTTTTTCAATACCTGAGAATGATTCAACCACCATTCGCGCGATGCTTATCTCCCCTTCATGTGGTGCGCCAAAGCTGGTGCCATTTTCAGCTACCCGCTGAATAGCTTTAACAACATCATTATCAGCATGCCCCAAAATAAGCGGTCCCCATGACATGCAGTAATCAATAAAATCATTACCATCTTCATCAATGATATGACTGCCCTTACCTAATTTAAAGTACAATGGATGCCCACCCACTGAACGAAATGCACGCACCGGTGAATTAACACCGCCTGGCATATATTTACACGCCTGATCATAAAGTTCTTTTGACCGTGATGTATGCAATGCCATAATCCCTCCTTAAAATAAACTAATCAAACCACCTGTTTTTCAGAATATCAACCGTATGATATGAAATCACCATATCTGCACCTGCTCTAAAAATTGCTGTCATAATCTCACGCACCAGGCGTGCCTCATCACCAAACTGTAGCGTTGCTGCAGCTTTTACCATTGAATACTCACCACTTACATTATAGGCACATACAGGCACATCCACTGCCTGCTTAACACGGTATAGTATATCTAAGTATGCAAGCGCAGGTTTTACCATGACAATATCAGCACCTTCTTCAATATCAAGATACACTTCTTTCAACGCTTCACGTGCATTTCTGAAATCCATCTGATAGCTTCTCCTGTCGCCAAACTGTGGTGCACTACCAGCTGCATCCCTGAATGGGCCATAGAAAGCCGAAGCATATTTTGCAGCATATGACAAAATGGGAATATGGAATAAGCCTGCTTCATCAAGTGCTGTTCGTATTGCTTCAATGCGGCCGTCCATCATATCCGATGGTGCTACCACATCAGCACCTGCCTGTGCATGGGAAACAGCTGTTTTTGCCAGAAGTTCTAATGTACTGTCATTGTCTATCTTGGCACCAACTACCATCCCACAGTGACCATGGCTTGTGTATTCACACAGGCATACATCTGTAATGATAGTTACATGTTTAAAATGTTTTTTTATTTCCCTGCAGGCTTTTTGCACTATACCGTTGTCATCATACGCACCACTGGCTTTTTCATCTTTTTCATAGGGAATACCAAAGAGTATAATAGACTTCACTCCCAATGAAACATCAGCTTCTAATGTTTTTAAAAGATTATCAATTGATAGGCGGCTTACTCCTGGCATTGACTCGATGGGCTGATTAATATGTGTGCCTTCAATGACAAAATAAGGCATGATGAGTTTATTGTAATCAAGCACTGTTTCAGCACAAAGATTTCGTATGACTTCTGATTCGCGTAACCGTCGTGGCCTGTAGTAGGGATGCATAGTATCACTCCTATAATAAAGAATTCATGGTAAATACCATCCTGATGGAGTCATTAGAAAAAACTCTGGATCTTCAAATCAAAAAATAGTATTATAGCAATATTTAGTAAAGTATTTTTATAACTAGAAAAATCAACCTACTTTTATAAAATGCTTACTATGCTTTGTGTCGTATTTCTATAGTAATAATAAAAACAATCTTCTCCTTTTCATCAATTTCATAGAATATTCTGTATTTACCAATTCTATACCTCCAGGTTGGAGGTTTATAATTTACAAGCTTTTTTACATTTTTACCATAATAGGGATTTAATTGTAGCTGTGGATATACATATTGTTGAATTTTATTATAAATTTTTTGCCCAATGTTCTTTTGAATTTTTTCAATATCACTAATGAATTGGTTGGTTTCAAATATTCTGTAATTATACAAATCGCCCTTTCTTTTTATGTGCATCATTGCTACCTTTTTTTAATCGCTGTAATAAATCACGGTTGCTCAAAATTTCTGCCATTTCAAATTCATCAACCAATTCATTTTGTTCAATATATCGCAAGGTAGCTGTTTCAATAAAATTAGATATTGTTCTATTTTCTGCCTCAGCATACAGTTTAAGCTTTTGCATCAATGTATCATCAATGCGTAATGTTACAGTTTTAGGCATTATAATCCTCCATCATTTCAATAGTATTGCTTATATGGAATTCCATTCATGAATACAAATTAATACAAATTAAAGCAATTGTCAATAAAGTAAATTTTTTTATTACACAAATATATTATTTGATAAATATCAAGCCTGTATCTATTTTTTATAATACTCCACTATGGCCTGCACCAATCCTTCTATGGTAAATTCCTTAGCAACAATATGGGGCCATAGTCCCTGTTTTATGCACTCATCGGCAGTGATTGGACCAATGCAGGCAACAGTTGCAGTGGTGCTTCCTGCTAACTCCACAAAATTACGTACCGTTGATGAACTTGTAAACGTAATGATGTCAGCATTCTTTAACTCCTGTAACATTGCAGGTGTTACTTCAGGCTTTACTGCATCATAGATATGCACTCTTTCCACCTGTGCTCCTGCATGTTGCAGTCCTTCAGTCAATGCAGCCCGTGCTTTTACCGAACAGGGAACAAGAATTTTTTTGGCAGCAATATCCACACCATTAAACGCATCCACCAAACTTTCTGCAACATATTCCTGTGGTACCAGATCAGCAACTACTGCATACGCACGCAAAGCATCACGTGTAGCAGGACCAATAGCCGCCACCTTACACCGCAGTGACCGCGCATCAAGCCCTAACGTAAACATTTCCTCAAAGAAAATGCTCACCGCATTCTGTGATGTAAATACAACCCAGTCATACTCATGTAACCTGTTCAAAGCATCATGGAGTGGCGATAGTTCCGGTAATTTTTCTATTGCTATGGTAGGAAATTCCACAACATCAGCACCCAATTCATATAACCGTTTGGAAAGAACGCTTGCTTGCTCGCGCGTGCGTGTTACCACCACTTTTTTGCCAAACAGTGGCAAGGTGTCATACCAGCGTAATGTATTTCGCAAGCTCACTACCCTGCCTATACATATAATAGCTGGTGGTGTTAACCCTGCCTGTTCAACTTCTGTGGCGATAGTTTCCAGTGTGCCGGTTGCTACCTTTTGTTTTGGCAAGGTTCCCCAGGTAACCACTGCTATGGGAGTTTGCGCCGGGAAATTTTTTTCCTGTATCAGTCGCTTGCAGATGACATCTAAGTTTTTCATTCCCATAAGAAATGTGTATGTTTTTTGCGGGCTATAATCGGGCAATGTAATGTCTTCAGTGCCATCAGCTCTCCGGTGTCCGGTGATTACTTCAAAGCTTGCTGCATAATCACGGTGAGTGATGGGGATACCGGCATACGCCAATGCCGAGTAAAAGGACGATATACCGGGAACTATCGCATACGCTATACCTGCTGCCACTAATTCTTCAGCTTCCTCACCACCCCTGCCAAAGATAAATGGGTCCCCCCCCTTAAGGCGCACCACCACCTTGCCTTCACGGGCTTTCTTTACAATAAGCGCATTTATTTCTTCCTGCGACAGTGTGTGCTGACTTCCCTGCTTGCCCACATAGATAAGCTCCGCACGGGTGTGTTGCAACAATACTGGATTTGCCAGATAGTCGTATATAATGCAATCAGCTTTTTCAATGCACTCTTTTCCCGTAACCGAAATAAGTCCTGGATCACCAGGACCTGCTCCTACTAAATATACAAATCCATTCTGTTTCATAGTAGTTTTTCTGCTCCCTGATCAATCATAAAGCGTGCTAACCTGTCCCCTGCCCGTGTTGGGTCAGTATCTTCAACAGTATGGCGAAAATATCGTGTTCCGTCAACGGAAAGAATTACGCCGGTGAGTATAATAGTTTCATCAACGCAATGTGCAAACGCTCCCAATGGCACGTGGCATCCTGCACCAAATGCTTTTAAAAACTGTCGCTCGGCCTGAACTGATTTTGCTGTTGCTGCATCGTGAAGATGTTTTACCGCTTCAATTGCCGTTTTGTCATCACTGCGCACCTGTATGGCAAGCGCTCCCTGACCTGGTGAAGGCAAAAAGTAACTGAATGGCAGCGCCATACTGTAAAAGCCCAAAAGATCAATACCCAACCGTTTTAATCCCGCTTTAGCCAGTATGATGGCATCAAACTTGCCTTCACGTAAGCGACGGATACGTGTGGGCACATTACCTCTCAGTGGCATGGCTTCCGTTGATGACAGTACTCGTTTGAGTTGCGCCACCCTTCGCAGTGAGCTTGTCCCAACTTTTGCATTTTCTTTTAGCGGAAACCAGTGGTTTGCTCTGTACGCTTCAGGTCGTATAATGATAACATCTGAAGGGTCCTCACGTTTTGTGACTGCTGCAATGGCAAGCCCCGGTGTGTCATCGGTTGGCAGGTCCTTCATGGAATGCACAGCCATGTCGATAGTTCCTGATAACAGGGCCTCTTCCAGTTCCTTGGTAAAAAAACCTTTGCCTTCAATTTTATCAAAGGACACATTTTGTATACGATCACCTTTTGTTTTTATGGTGACTATCGCATGCTCCTCTTTTAACTGGCTGGCAACAAAATTGGCCTGCCACAGTGCCAGTGCACTACCCCGTGTTCCTATTTTTATCATAGTTATATGGTATACCACATTATACAATAATTTTTAACTAACAATGGATGCATGTGTTTGTAGTATGATGAATAGTGAGTGGGCTATGTCAAATAAAAATTATCGCTTAATAGCCATTTCCATAAAGGGACAAGTGTTATGGTTTTATCTTTAAATGTATCACTTCCTTCAGTATCCTGGGTAATAATTAATAGATTATCACAATGCAAATCATGAGAAGCAGCATATAAAGACTTGAATTCCCTATCATGGGTTTGAATATTTGTAATATCATAACATACCTGTATTAATTGCTGAATATCTTTGCCCTTTTTTATCACAAAATCAACTTCATGGTTGTTATAATCTTTCCAGTAATATATTTCCATCTTTGATTCGTAATAACTCTTTCTTCTTTTTAATTCTATTGCTACTGCATTCTCAAGGATTGCACCTTTGTTTTCACTCACATCCACGCCAACAATTTGTTTCATACCTGTATCAATACTATAAACTTTTTTAGGCGCCAGTATTCTTTCTTTTAGTTTATATGAAAATCGTTCAACTACAAAAATAAGAAATGAATACTCAAGAAATGAGACCCAATTTCGGATTGTACTAATATCTTTTATCCCAAAAATATTTTTTAGTTTGTTGTAGCTAAACTCAAATGATGAATTGGAAATAAGATATCTCACTATATCTCTGAATAACATATTTTTTCTAATGGAATATCGTTTTATTATGTCTTTTTCAATAATATCTGAATATATCTTTAAAAGCATTTCCCTTCCAAGCTGATACGTTTCAGGGAACCCCCCTTCTTTTAAATATTCCTCAACATGCTTTTTTAAAATCCCAACTTTCTGCGTAGAGTACATATTATCACTTGGTACTGAAAATCCGTGATAGTGTAGAAACTCTTGTAAATTAAAAGGCATCAAGACAAAATCAATATAACGCCCTGTAAGGTGAGTGGCCAATTCTCCTGATAATAAATTTGAATTTGAGCCAGTAATGATTACTTTTTTTGTTCTCCTGAGTCTATTGACAAAAAGTTCCCATCCTTTAATATTCTGCAATTCATCTAAAACAATACACTCACATTCACCATATAACTCATAAAACACTTCAAGCAGTAAATCAAAGTCATCCGTAGTAAAATGCAAAAGTCTTTCATCATCAAAATTTATATATGCAAAAAGTTCATTAAACCCAGCTATCTGCCAGCTTAATACCGATTTACCACAGCGCCTGATACCTGTAATAACTAATATATTAGGATACTTTAAATATGACTGCAATTGGGGTAAATTAACTGCTCTTTGTATGATGTTCCCTTTTTTAAATTTTTCCAGAATTTCTTCTTTCTGTGATACGATAATACGTTTTAAAATCTCAGGTTTCATTTTATTATAACCATAAAGATTAGGTTAATCTTTATGGTTATTTAAATGTATTTTAGTATTAATGTCAATTATTTTATATCTATATTTCTATCCCCTCAAAAACCCTGTTTCCATCAATTATTAGACCTTCAAGCACACTGCTTTTAAATGTTTCACCTTTTCGATAGTGTAATGGCTTTTCAAAGGTACCATCAGATCCAAGTCTGAATACATTAAGATAATACGCCTCGGGATTTACAATCCAGTATTCCCTTACACCGTGGCGCTCATAAAGTTTCAATTTTTCGGTTTCATCTTTATATGCGGTGGATTCTGAAAGCACTTCCACCACAAGATCCGGAGCACCAATTATTCCGCGCTTTTCAATCTTTTTTTTGTTGCATACCACCACTATGTCGGGCTGCACCACGGTAAAAATGTTTTCATCAGAAGTGCTACTGCTTTCAGGCAGGATTACATCAACAGGAGCTACAAACACTTTACAATCCTTCCCTTCCAGATAATCTGCAATAATGCGTCCAATGTTTAATACTATGCTCTGATGAGTTACATTTGGCGCAGGTGTCATATCGTAGGCTACTCCATCAATGAGTTCCCAGCGCTCTTCAGGCGGCCAGGTGAGGTAATCGGCATAGGTAAACCGCGTGTCGTGTTTTTGTTTGGGTAATGGCATTTCTGCTTCCTTAGTATGGAATCACTTTAAAGTTAACTCATTATCATTATTCTGTCAATCATAATGTTAAGGATATTTTTGTTGAAATACTTATGCTCAGGCACCTTATTGATATTGAAACCGTTTATAAAGAAAATTTATGAAGATTTATACCACCTACTTTTGGTAATTGCCATTTTCGACATTGTTTTCATATCAATATTAAAGGAAGATAAATTTAATTTTCTTTTAGTTTTTCAATCACGCCAGAAATTTCCAATAAGGCATTTGAAATTTTTTGCTGAATTTCTAATGGAGGCAATGGAATTTTTAGCGCTTCAAGATTATCTATTGAAATACCACCATTGCCATCAAAAATTTTGAAAAACAATCCTTTTCGATACCACCAATGAAGCACATGTACCACATAAAACGGATCGGCAATTGATCCATCAATTGCAATCCCTGCACACGAACTATCGACCAGGCCTCCTTCAGAAAAAACGGGTATAATGGCACTTGCCCCTGCGTATTCACCATCAAGTACAAATACAATATCACCTCCAAAAACTAACTGGTTTTGCGCCTCACACTCATCAATTCCAATTGTAGCACAGAGTAAAGGCGCAAATTTTAATGTCTTTATACATTCGGGAGAAATCATTGCAACAGGTTTTGCTCCTGAGCCAATGATGTTTTTCCCTCTAAAGATTGGCCGTTTTACAATTGAGGAAAGCGCTTTGTGTTCAAACGCTCCTTTGGCAAAAAACGCATCCATCATATCTATCTTACAGGAATACAGAGCTTCAATTACGCTGCTAAAAATGTCTTCCATATTGTCTTTTCCTTTTTTATGATTGACATCACTTTCATATTTCACTATTTTTCTGTCAAAAAGATTTGTATGAGGAACAAACGATAATGAAAAAAATTATTTCAACACCAAATGCCCCTCAGGCAATTGGACCATATTCACAGGCAGTAAGGGCTGGTGATTTTTTGTTCATCTCGGGTCAGCTTGGTCTGGTGCCCCAAACCGGTGCGTTAGAAGAAGGGATTGAAGCACAAACCAAGCGCGCCATGGAAAACATTGGTGCAATCCTTAAAGAAGCAGGTGGCGGCTTTGAAAATGTGGTAAAGACCACCATTCTCCTTGCGGATATAAGCGATTTTCCAAAAGTAAACGAAATATACTCACAATATTTTTCAAATGATTTCCCCGCACGAGCAACCTTTGCCGTAGCTGCACTTCCTAAGGAAGCGCTCATAGAAATAGAAGCTATTGCCTATTTTGGGAAATAGATACACCTGCATGTTTGATTAATTTTGCTTTTTGAAATTCCTTTTTTATGTGGTGAGATAATTTGGGTGATACGAAGCAATCCTGTGACTCACTCCCTGTCATTGCGAACGAAGTGAAGCAATACTGTCCTTTAAAAAAGAAAAAAAGATTGCTTCGGTACCCGTGACAGTTTTTCGCAATTACGGGAAAAAGTGATCGTAATGACGTATTTCCCCACGCCACCTACCTCGCGCTACTATACTCACTGTAGGTAAGTGCGAACACCATATCGGTCAGCCAGCGCCTGAATGAATCGTTATCGCTGAACTGCTTGAATAGCTCCGTATCGTCTTTGAGCAGCGCAGTCATTACACGTGCAAGAGCTTTATCGTGCTCGATACGGGCATTCTGCCTGTCGGAATACTGACACGCTTTCTGATAAGCGGTGTCGTCGGCCACTCGCTGAGGAATTTCTTGGGTGATTAGTTTGCGTACCCGGTCGGCGTCGGTCCAGGGGATGTTACCAAATAGGTCATTGAAGCTTTTGATGATGTTTGAGAGCCGATCCATCTCCGGCTCGGACTTGTGACCACTGCCCGTCGGAATTGGCTCAATTTCGGCATCGGCATCGGTAAGCACTATGCGCATAGTCGCTCGTTTCTCGACTCGATAGCTATCCATGTCGATTGCGTCGAGGATCCCCTTAGAGAGGTCTTCCTCTTTGGGTGCCGGCAACTTGGGAACGAGGAAATTGAGAAAAATGGAGAGCTTTTCCCAGCCAGCATTGGTGTAAGCAAGTATTGTCGACAAGAAGTTGTATGTCCGCAGAAAAGCTTTGGCTTTACTTTTGAAGTCAACCTGAGCATCTTCGTCGAGCTCATCGAGGTAATGTGCCACACCTGCATCGAGGATCGGATCAAGCTGGTCGCGGTCGGCCCCGCTCAGGTAGAGTCGCACCAGTTCATCAACTTGCTCAGGCGAATACACCTGGTGTCGATCCAAATCGGATTTGAGGTCGTGCAGCTTGTTCGGGTCGGTTTCATCGGCGAGGATGGTGGTGCGGTAGTACGGCTCGAACGCCTTCTGGATCGTCTCCGGGTCATTGACGAAATCGAGCACGAAGGTGTCGTGCTTCTGCGGGTGAGCGCGGTTGAGTCGCGAGAGAGTCTGCACCGCTTTGACCCCGGAGAGCACCTTGTCCACATACATTGTGTGCAGGAGCGGTTCGTCGTAACCGGTCTGAAACTTGTCGGCACAGATCAAGAAGCGGTATGGGTCTTCACGGATTTTTTCGGCAATCAGGCTGGAAGAAAAGCCGTTGAGGCTTGCTTCGGTGACTTTCACGCCGTTGTACTCGTACTCGCCGGAAAACGCTACAATAGCTTTATAGGGGCTTTTGCGCTCTGCAAGGTAGTCCTGAAAGGCGTGAAAGTACTGGATCGCGCGCTCAATGCTGCCTGTAACCACCATGGCCCGCGCCTTGCCGCCGATCTTGCTTTTCGCGATTACCTGCTCATGAAAGTGGTCCACCATAATCTCAGCCTTCAGGCGAATGGCGTACTCATGACCTTCGACAAAGCGGCGTAGTTTCTTCTGTGCTTTCTTGACGTCGAATTCCGGATCATCTTCGATAGTCTTAATGAGCTTATAGTAGCTATTAACCGGTGTGTAGTTGGCAAGCACATCCAGGATAAATCCTTCCTGAATGGCCTGTTTCATGGTGTAACTGTGAAACGGCTGGTGCTTAACCGTGCCGTCTGGTTGCGGGTATGGGCGCTGTGCGTGAAGGGGCTTCCCGAACGCGTGTGCTTGTAGCGCGACCGCTTGCTACCCCCTCCCTGCTGCACGTAGAGACTGCTCAAGCGGTTCCGGTGCATCGCCAGCCATTTGGCTTTGAGCAAAAGTTCCCAGGCATTGAGCGTAAGGATGGTGAACGACTCGGCGCGATAGCGAAAATCGGGCTTGTTATAGACGTCAATCGCCGCGACCATGGCGGCGATGCTGCGATCGAGGAGTTCTCTACTGCGGGCTTTCATGTTTTAGCCACTTCTTCCCGGCCTCGGTAATTTCCCAAATGCCGTGGGGAGAGTCGCTTTTCATCAAGCCTTCCCGCACAAGGGTATTGCGGCACCACTGGGCCGTGTTGCGCCAACGAATGGATTTGGGATCCGATGGCAATGGCTCATGATCGTATCTCGTCAGCTTGGAACGCATTTTTGTTCCGACAAGGTCGAGAACCTCGCTCAGGGAGGCTTTGCCGCCGAGCTCTACAAGGGCTTCCAGGATGGGACGGCGAAAAGCGTCCTCTGGGGTTCGAAGTCCTCGCGGCAAACGGCTTTTAACCGTGCGAACAGTATTTTTTAGGCGCTGTGGTTTTTTGCTCAGGAGAGATGCCCACTCTTTTTGAAGCGCCTTAACCTTCTCGCGGAAGTCTGCCAGTCAAGTTGCTTCCTCTATGGCGTGCCGAGCTCTATCGTAATCGCCCTCCTTTAAGGCTTGTGCGCCATCGTCGTTGAGCTGGTTGGCGACAAGCTCGATTTCTTCCAGGAGAATCTCGAAAGCCGTGTTGACTTCGTTGCTTTCCATTGTTTCACCCCCTTGTTGATTTTATCTTGTTCTGCTTGAGGCGGCTCTTGCGGGCGTAGGCTGGATATTGTTCATAAACCACCTCCAGCAGGGCGTTGTGATCGAGGTCGCCGTAGGTCTCGATGATTTGCGCCGCGTCTTGCTGGAGTTCTTCAGGGAGGACGGCAAGAGCTTCTTGGGCTTTGGCGGGGTCAATCACTGTGATTCTTGTTTTGTCCTCTTCGGTGTCGTGGTCTACCCGCACGAGGCCCTCTTGTTGGAGTGCCTCCAGGTCGGCATAGAGCTCTTTGGCAAAGGGTCCGTAGTGATACGGGACGAAGTGGAAGAATCGCCTGCGGCTCGCGCTGCCCTCCATCTGAAGGAGGAAGGTGTACTTCATGAGTGCGGTCACCAGCACCTCAGCCGACGCCCGCCCCGATCGCCTTGTCTTTTCCACGAGCAACGCCAAGAGAAGTAACCTCGACAGACGCTCCTGCAAGGCTTGCTGAACAGCAATCCACTCCGCGTTTTCTGCTTCCCATTCGGCAGTCAGCTCGCCGGTGAAGGCGCGGGAAAGAAGTGATTGAAAAGTTGCTTCGGCGTCTTCCATGGCACCACTCAACAGCATTCGTTGCTCGGCATATTGTTGCACAACGTGCGCAAAGTATTTCTGAGCGGTTGGATGCGGGGACATAAAGCGCAATTCACGGACAAATTTGAAATGTCGTTCATATCCACGATCAGGCAACTGGGCTAATCGCAGATGCCAATAGATGTATTCGGGCTCGTATCCTCCAATAACGCGAAGGACCTTTGTACCGTCAGCACCCAGTACGAAGGGAAAATCTACAAACTTAAATCGGCGTGTATGATCCCCAAAAATGATGACGGGCAGCGCTCCTTGATAGAGCAAGGTAGTGTCATCAACATAGCCGCCAATAAGGCGCTCTCCTTGGTCAATAATCGGACATGACCCGGATGTATTGTTTTTGTATTCATGCTGCTGCGCCTTGTTGCATTCTCTCGTGATATCGAGCAGACAATCTTCGAACTGAATAGTCAGCCACCCCTTTGGATTTGTCGATGGGTCGCCGAACATTTCCAGAAAGAGCGCGGGCAGTATTTTGTCTGACAGCTCCAGCGCCTCTTTGCGCTTGCGGCGGATCTCGTCGGCCTTCGTGAGTATATGGACAATCCGCTCCTGGACGGGAAGCGGGGGAAGGGGCACAACGATGTTTTCAAGCCTAGCTTTGCCGATTGCCCTGAACGTGCTGCCTTCTCCCTGCTCACTGAGCCAAGGCTCAACGTGCTTGAACCAGAAGTATAGATACAGAGTCAGTACGCTCCTAGTGCCGCTAATTGCCACAAGGCCACGGCCAATACAGCACCGGTGGCTTGCTAGGTTCGTAGGCCCTACGGGCGCCCGAACCGAAAGCAGGATATCACCTGATTCCGCAGTCTGCTTGGGCGCAGAGCACCACACACGCGGTTTAGGCGATACGTCACCAAAGTCGGCTTTTCCTTGATAAAACGGAAGCCCGCATCCTTCTTTGTTGTACGTTACGCTGGGGGGTGACTGTCCCATAACAATTGTTGCAACTTTTCGGTCTCCCACCTTGCCCCACCGCCAGCCACTAGGAAGTTGACCATGGTCTGGTTTCATCGTCCCTCCCATCCGATTACGTTTTTCGCCTGGTCAAGGAACGCCCGCGTCTCGGCGGTTTTGAGGTATCTGGCCACGTCGACCTCGCGATACCGTCCAGCGACTTCCTGCACGATGTCCATCCTCATCGTTCTCCACAAGGCGGATTGTATTGCTGTCGGATTTCCTGCTCGATTGCGGACCGTCCAGCTTGCTGTAGGTTCGGCCTGTAGAGAACTGCCACATACAGTGTTCCCCTCCTATTGTGCTGCCAGCAGCCCTTGCGGTCATGAGTCTCAACGCGCGTTTTCACCTGGGACGATTCGCCTACGTCAATGATGCAGTATTTCCCATCTGCGCGGAGATCCAAGATCGCGTACACGCCTGAGCGGTCTTGTAGGCGCCCCGTTTCCCCTATCGGATAGGGTCCGTCAAACGTCCAGTTGGCAATGTTGATGCTCATAGTTCACCTCCGTTTGAGTTTGCTTCTGATGCCTCAACAAAGTTACTTCCCGACACCATCGCCAGGAGATGGCGCAGGTCTTCGGTGATTTCCTCCTCCAGCTCCAGCAGGCGATTGATAAGCACTTCTGGCTTTTCGTGCTCGACGGCTTCCGCCTGATGTGGGCAGTAACGACCGGCGGTAAGGTTGTAGTCGGTGGCGCGAATCTGGTCTATGGTGGCCCACCAGGATCTTTCGCTTTCAAATTTCATCAGGTCGTCGGCTTTGAGGATAGCCCGCACACCGCCGTCTTTCTCATGGCGCCAGGTGTACGGGAAAAGCAAAACCATGTGCTCAAGGTCGCCATCGGTGGCAAAGTCCGGCAAGGGTCTGCGGGTGGCGCCCAGGTCGCGGCCGTCGCTATCCACACGGTAGAACCAGACCTTGGTGGTGCGCACATCGTCCTTCCCGAGCGGCTTGCGAAAGACCACGATGCTGGTCTTGGCGCCGCTATAGGGGTTGAAGACGCCGTTGGGCAGACTGATGACGGCCAGCACCTCGAACTGTTCCACGAGCTTGCGGCAGATGGCGCGGAGCATCTTTTTGGAGTCGAAAAGCAGTCCCTCCTTGAGTACGACCGCTGCCCGGCCGCCGGGGCGTAAGGCGTTCATCATGTGCTGAATGAAAAGCGCTTCGTAGAGCTTGATGTGATACTCAAACTGCGCCAGCCGCTCCTGCTTGGTGGGACCAAAGGGTGGATTGGCGAGGATCACATCGTACTTGTTTTTGTGAATGTCTTGGGCTTTGTTAGAAAGACTGTCGTCGTTCTGAAGCTGACTCGAGCCGTCTTTGTGCAAGATCATGTTCATGAGGGCAAGCTTGAAGACCAGTGGGACATGCTCCACGCCGACGAGATGCTTCTCCTTCAGGGTTCGAAGAAGCCTCTCCTTTTCCGTAGCTGGAATACTCTTGCGGTTGATTTTCCCTTTGACCCACTCGAAGGCTCGGACGATGAAGCCGCCAGTGCCGCAGGCGGGGTCGTAAATGGTTTCGCCGACTTCGGGGTCAATGATTTGCACCATGCGGTCCACGATGTGTCGGGGTGTGAAGTACTCGGCAAACTCCTTGTTCTGGCCGAACTGCTGGAGGAGGTATTCGTAGGCGCGCCCGAAAATGTCAAAGCGCTCGCCTGATTCACCTACCCCGCGCATCATGATCTCGCGCAGGTTCAACTCGTTGAGTTTTGAGACGAGGGCCCGGATGGTAGTGGTGTACCGCAACCGGAAGACGGTCCCACCAAAGAGACGGCGCACATCGAAGGTAATATCCTTCCCGTACTGGTCCACAACTTTTCGGGTAGCAAGGTCATCGAACATGCGCCGGCAGAAGTCCACACTATCCTCATAACCGTTCTGTTTGGCGTAACCGTCGGGATCACTTGCCCACTTGTGGAAGCGATATTTGTTTGGGATCGCCAGTTCTTCATCCGTGAGCGGCCGGCCCAGTGCCTCCTCCTGCTCCAGTGCCATCTCGTCCCAGAGTTTGAGAAACAGAAACAGGCTAAAGGTTTCTAATCGCTCCGTGGCGTGGAGGGCATCGTCGCGGAAGACGTTGGCGATTTCCCACAGTTCTTCGCCAAACTGATTGAAGTCTGGTGTGTTAGTCATGACTCTCCTCCTTTATTGGCGCACCAGTTTCCAAAGCTAATGCTTCTTCTGCGAGCTGCAAAAGGCGGTCAAGTCCACCGAAAAGGGACTTGATGCGCGGCAGCCCACCTGCCTGATCCAGCAGATGACTCCGGAGAATCTGCTCCGGGGTAATGTCCGCGTTGGCGCGCTTGAAATCGCAAATCATCAAAACCATTTCTCGCTGTGCGCTGTTGAGACCCTTACCTAAAGCCCATTTCTCAAACTGCCGCCGGCGTTGCAGAGTCTCGAAATCCGCCTCGCCCATAACAACGGCTATGAAGTCTTCGAGCGTCGCCTCCGGCTCTCCGTACAAGTCGCGAAGGGTAGCGAGGTCAAAGCCCATAGTCGCAAGGAACGAATGGTCAGGTGGAGTGGCTCCTTTGAAGTAGCGCCAACAGAGAAGGGTCTGTGCGAATCGTTGTTTGAGCGCCTCGCGCTCCATGCCCCCCTTGAGCTGGGCTTCAACCTGGCGGCGAAGTTCTTCCAGAACCGACGGGGAGATAGTTTCCGAAAAGACAAGATGCACCGGCACGTCGGCGATAATCATCTGCTGCTCGGTGCCGACTTTCTGGCGAGTTATAGCGCCGGATTGAGTTTCTTGGGGCTCTCCGCGCTCCTGCTGAATGAGTTGCTCCTCCTCCTGCTCGAGAGGCTCATCCACCACGCCCGGCGTGTCGTTGGTGATCACCGGTTCGAGCCTTGTGATGTCCACAAAGTCCACGAGCTTATAGAACTCCTTGCCCGTTTCCCGGCATTTGCGGGTGCCACGACCCTTCATCTGCACATAGAGCACCTTGGATTTGGTCGGTCGCGCCATGAGCAGGACCTCAACATCCGGGGCATCAATCCCAGTGTCCAGCATGCCGACGCCCACGAGAACAATCGGCCGCGGTGCCATGTTTGGATCCTTATGTGCCTGTTCGATGATCGCTTTGCGTTCATCAGGGCTAGTAATCTTTTGGAACTCTTCGATCAGGGCGCTTGCACCCGGCATCTCGTTGTGCACCGCCACGATGAACTTTTCTGCTGAAGCATCATTGGGCGGGAGATTGTTGAGCTCGTTGTACTTTTCGATAAGCGCGTAACGCAAGTTCTTAGCGTGCGCGATAGAGGCAGCAAAGACCATGGTTTTGACGGGCTGGCGCGTGCCCAGGATCTCGAAGTACTTTTCCGCAATGAGATGGTTTCTCTGCGGGACATCCACAGCTCGCCCCAGTTGCTCAGGTTCGAAGTCGAAGCCCATGTCGTGGACGCCTTCGAGGTCGACGTTAGTGTGAAACTTAAAATGAATGCACTGTGCCAGCCGCTCCCACTCGGGCACTTCTGAGTTAGTTTCTCCTTGTCGTGTGGTGTAGCGATAAATGGGTCCTGGATACTGGCCGGGGTCGGTAAAAAAGCGATCAGTATTTACGGTCTCCTTGTCAGCCGGGGTTGCGGTCAAACCCAAGAGGATCGCACCGCCACTGGCGAAGTGTTCGAGCACGGGATACCAGTCTCCGAAGTAAGACCGGTGACACTCGTCAAGGATTACAAGGCTGAAGTGGTCTTGGGGATAGGTAAGGTACTTCTTGCGCACCGCCAAGTGTTGGATCGTAGTAACCAGAACGTCCCTGTGCTTATCTTCGCTGCTTCCAGTAGCCCGCTCGATATTGAAGTTGACTCCGAGGTGCGTCTTGAATTTCTTAACGGTCTGGGCAGCCAAGGCATCACGGTCAACCAAGAACAAAGTTCGCCGAATGAGACCCACCGACCAAAGCTTGGCGATCACACCTGCCGCAGTAATGGTTTTGCCGGTACCCGTAGCCATTTGCAGATACATACGGCGGCGGCCCGCTTGGACCGAGGCAAGGACCTGGGACACGGCTATGCGCTGGTAGTCTCGCAATGTGCCATGGAGTTCCACTGCCTGAGGCCTGAAGAATTCCCCAAACTCTGCAGGGGTCGGAAACTGGCAAATACGCTCCGGCAGGGTATTGGCTTTCAGGTTTTGCCGAAGGTAAATCTGCCCGTCACTTGCAAATATCAGCGGAACGTCTTGGCCGGTATTCTTCTTATAGATGCGCGCATAGCGCTTTGCTTGTTCCAAAGCAGCCCAGAGGTCTTTGCCGGGTTTTTTGGCTTCGAGGATAGCCACCACGCGGCCCTCTTGCAGGAAGACCCGGTCGGCTTCTTCACCATCCAGATGTTCGCGCCAGCGCTTGCGGGTAGCGGTGAAATCGGTCACAACCCAGCCTCGTTCCATGAGGTGGGCTTCGATTAGCAGTTCGGCTTCGGCTTCGTTTAGTCTATTTAGCATAGATAGAAACCTCCTGCGATGATTGGAAAATATGCGGTATCTCGCCCTGGACCGCGTCACCGGTAAATAGCGAAGAGCCGTTGTGCACCTCGGCAATGCGGATACCGAGCGGGGTATCGTGCTTGATTTTGGAGAGCATGGTACCCATGGCATGATTGTCCAGGCCCGGCAACCGGACGGCACCGTCACTATTGAGAACGGGGTAAGGACTCAGGTTAAAGGACGGGTCGAGGAACTTTTCGATGAGCGTACCCAGGGCGTCGGCTTTGGCCAGGCGAGTTATTTGGTTGCGGAACTCGAAGTTGTCGATAATCTCCTGCACATTGGGAGAAAAACCATCCAGGTAGGTGCGAAAATCTGCCTCCAGTTGCTGGCGGCTAGCGCGAGCCCTGAGGTCGCGAAGCGTGAAGGGCGATGTATTGTAAAACGCCTGTCCTGCGGCCTGGCGGAGCGCTGCATCCTGATGCACAATCCCAGCTTTGTCGAGCGAGGTCTTCATGTCCAATACCGCCTTCTTGGTGGGTTCCAGAACCGCATCCAGCCGGCGGATAACGGTCATCGGGAGGATGACGTCGCGGTATTTGCCGCGAACGTAAAGATCGCGCAACACGTCGTCAGCGATGCCCCAGATAAAGTTCGTGATCCAAGTCAGTTGCCCGTTTTCCATTCTACACCTTTTTCAATAAGTCTTTACTATAAAGGTTATATCCCCATTCGCGTTTATTCGCGTTCATTGGCGGTTTTTCCTTGATCCGCTAATACACGCGAATGCACACTAATAAATTTTTTATCCATTTTTTCGCGTTTATTAGCGTTCATTAGCGGATCCTGCGCATTTAAGTTAGCGTTCATTCGCGGTTTCTGCCCTTTCAAATCTGCGTTCATTCGTGGTTATTCGCAAATACACGCGAATCCACGCCAATAGTCCAATGAGTAAAAGCCATTCGTTTCCACTCCAGTTTCGGTGCGCCGAAATTAAACAACACACCTACAGGCTTTTCGGTTGCTTTTAAATAATTTAATAGTTGCGCTTCATCAAGTGTTGTCAATTGTTTTTCAGCTTTGATTTCAACAATAATCTGATCAAAGCAGATAAAATCTGGAAAATATTTCTTTGCCAGAGTTTGACCTTTATAGTAAATCTCTACTGGGGGTTGCGATTGGAAAGGTATTCTGCGCAGCGCAAATTCAATCTCCAAAGCTGCCTGATACACAGCCTCCAAGAAGCCTGCTCCCAATTCATTGCTCACTTCCATTGCCGCCCCGACAATAGCATACACCTCGTCCTTAAAGAGTAATTCGTGTTTATTAGCGTTCATTGGCGGTTTTTCCTTTATCCACTAATGCACGCGAATGCACACTAATAAATTTTTATCCATTTTTTCGCTTTTATTCGCGTTCATTCGCGGTTTCTCCTTTTTCCACTAATGCAAGCGAATGCACGCCAATAAAATTTTTGTCTTTTAATTTGCGTTCATTTGCTTAACCAGGTCATGTATGGCATTGACAATGTGTTTGGGAGTCAACACCTCACCAAAGTTATCTACACGCTGTTTTGATTGTAAATATGCTTTCATACAAGTTAATAGTGTAACTATTGATTCCTTATATTTTTTTATTTTCAAGCATTTTCTTTGTTTTCATTAAAATTTTGGTGTATTACCCTATGAAACTCTATGCTCTGACACCATCACATTCAACTGGTAGTAAAAAATAATAAAGAATTAGCTTTTTTTATGCTTGTGTTAGTATCTCTGGTGGTGGTCCCCAGTAGAATTTAAGGCAATGGATGCCGTTTTCACGGTGAAAATCAAAGGTATATGACCTGTTTTCATAATAACTGGGCAAGTTCTCTGGATAGTTATCGGTATTTATTTCTTTTAATCGCTCTTTGAAATACAAAAAAA
>JBFLZD010000019.1 GCA_040756435.1 Spirochaetota bacterium
ACACTATTTTATAATTTATAAAGATAATGTAAAGAAGTTTTTTTATAAGAAAGGAATGTTATGTATACGTAGGGGCGTTAAGCGATACGCCCCTGCGTACCTTATATGGAGATTAACTTTCAAATACAGCACCACGATCGGCAGATGATACCATGAGGCTATAGCGATACATGTAACCGGTAGTAATCTTTGGTTTTGGTGCTTTCCATTTTGCAAGCCGTGCTTTTATTTCATTATCATCTACTTTTAATGTAAGTTTTTTGGCGGGGATATCTATTTCTATGATATCGCCATCTTTGACAATGGCAAGTGGACCACCTGCAGCAGCCTCTGGTGAAATATGCCCAATTGATGAACCACGTGTTGCTCCAGAAAATCTTCCATCGGTGATTAGAGCAACTTCTTTATCCATCCCCATGCCAGCAATTACTGATGTTGGTGTAAGCATCTCACGCATTCCGGGACCTCCCCGTGGCCCTTCGTAGCGGATCACTATCACATCACCTTTTTGGATCTGATTTCCCATGATGGCTTTAACTGCTTCTTCTTCAGAATCAAATACTTTTGCAGGCCCACTGTGTTTTAACATTGATGGGTCAACAGCAGCCTGTTTCACTATACAGCCATCTGGTGCCAGGTTGCCGGTAAGTACTGCAAGGCCACCATCTTTGTGCACGGGTTTGTTCACCAATCGTATGACAGAGGTATCCAATATCGTTTTATCTTTTACATTCTGTGCTATTGATTTGCCAGTTACTGTCATACAGTTGCCATGTATAAGCCCATGTTTAAGAAGTTCATTCATAAGAGCCGGGATACCACCAGCATAATGCAGGTCAATCATGTGGTGCGGTCCGGATGGTGCAATGCTGCATAAATGAGGTGTACGCTGGGATATTGGCTGAATGTCTTTTAGTCGTATTGGAATTCCTGCATAATGAGCTATTGCCGGAATATGCAGGGCGGTGTTTGAAGAGCCCCCTATTGCCATATCAACGGAAAGTGCATTTTCAATGGCTTTTTTAGTTACTATCTTGCGGGGAGTGATCTGCTTTTTAACAAGTTCAATTATCTTCTTTCCGCTTTCCTTGGCAAGGCGTATGCGTTCTGCAAAAACTGCCGGTATTGTGCCATTATAAGGAAGAGCAAGTCCCAACGCTTCGGTCAGGCAGTTCATGGAATTAGCAGTGAAAAGTCCTGCACAGGAGCCTGCACCGGGGCATGCTGCACATTCTATTTCATATAATTCTTCTTTTGAGATAATTCCCTTTGCAGCTTTGCCAACTGCTTCAAATACATTATCAACTGCAATGGGCTTGCCTTTATACATCCCGGGAAGCATTGGTCCACCAGAAATAATTATTGTAGGTATATCAATTTTAACTGCTGCAATAATCATACCGGGGACAATTTTATCACAATTGGTTACCATGACGAGCCCATCAAACGCATGGCCTTTTGCCATAATTTCAATTGAGTCGGCAATAAGTTCACGCGAACCTAACGAGTATTTCATACCAATATGGTTCATGGCAATGCCGTCGCACACGCCAATTGTTGGAAATTCAATGGGTGTACCGCCAGCAGCAATAACTCCTTTTTTAACTGCGTCTACAATATTGCGTAAATGTATATGTCCCGGAATTATCTCATTAAATGAGTTAACAACGCCAATTAATGGTTTTGCTAATTCATCATCATTCAATCCCAACGCTTTAAACAATGAACGATGTGGGGCTTTCTCAATACCTTTCTTAACGCGATCGCTGATCATAACGAATTCCTCCTAAAAAAAATTGAAATTATAATTAGTGATATTTTGAATCCCGATTTTATCGAGATGAAAAATCCTTGCTTTTAGACTGTAAGATTTCTCAGTCGCTTCGCTCCTTCGAAATGACAGAGTATTACTGTCATTCCGGGCTTGATCCGGAATATCGTGTTCTTACCAATGTAGATCCTGAATCAAGTTCAGGATGACATGATGCAAAGCTGTCATTCCGGGCCTGACCCGGAATCGCAATCCTCATCAATAGAGATCCTGAATCAAGTTCAGGATGACATGATGCAAAGCTGTCATTCCAGGCTTGATCCGGAATCTCGTGTTCTTACCAATGTAGATCCTGAATCATGTTCAGGATGACTTGTTGCAAAGCTGTCATTCCGGGCTTGATCCGGTATCGCAATCCTCATCATAGAGATCCTGAATCAAGTTCAGGATGACTTGTTGCATAGCTGTCATTCCGGGCTTGACCCGGAATCTTTACAATACATTGTCATTTCGAGCAGCCCTTTCTGTCATTTCGAGCGTAGCGAGAAATCTTTGCTCTGTACTGTAAGATTTCTCAGTCGCTTCGCTCCTTCGAAATGACGAAATGAGCTTCGCTCCTTCGTAATGACAAAATTAACTGCGTTCATCGAAATGACAGTGTAAAAAGCGTTCATCAAGATGACATTATCGTTACATTTTTAAAAAAATTCACTGACCTTATATGGCTGTTAAGAACTACTAACTTAAATGAATAACAGCATATGTATTAATAGATTGGTACGTTCAAATTGTAAATTAAATTTTATGAAAAATGTAATTAATAAAATCCTCTTGACAAAAAGAAAAATTTGGGGTTTTATCAAAAAATCTAAAAATTGGAAAACAATTCTTGCTTAAGATCATTGTATGAATGATACTGTATCCCTACTTTGAGCTGCAGGGGTATAAATTATGAATATTTTTTTGTACAAGTTGATTTACTGATAAATGGCGGTATTTGAAAATTAGTATGTTTAATCCATTAAAGATATTTAAAAACACAAAAGTAGGTCTTGCACTTGGTAGCGGTGGAGCTAAAGGAGTAGCGCACATTGCCGTGCTTGATTATTGTGCAAAAAAAGAAATCCCAGTTTCCATGATTGCTGGTTCAAGCATTGGTGCTGTCATTGGTTCGTTGTATGCATATGGAGCATTATCTGAATTCACTTCGTTTTTAAAATCAGTAAAAAGCAATGATCTGTTTGCATACTTTGATCCTGTGTTCCCAAAAACTGGACTAGTACAGGGCCGGCGTGCAATGGATTTGCTTGCAAAATTTATTCCTAAAAGTGTTGATATTGAAGATTTAAAGCTGCCTATTGCCATTGTTGCTACTGACTTTTATAGTGGTAAACCTGTAGTTTTTAGAAAAGGGAATGTTCTTGATGCCATACGAGCAAGTATCTCAATACCGGGAATTTTTGTTCCGGTTAAATATATGGATACGGTGCTTATAGATGGTGGAGTCAGTAATCCATTACCTGTTGATGTGGTTAAGCAGATGGGTGCTGGCATTACCATAGCTGTTAATCTCCATCCAACAATTAAGATTAAGCGGGCGATAGCTCCTGCAATTGCCAAACCGCCTGCTAAGTCTATAAGTGAAAATTCATCAAATGATATTATTGAACACATGGATACAGAAGCCATTGATACAACAACAGTAGTTACTCAGGCAAAGGGCTGGTTGACGCACGTTAAAAAGTGGCTTGGCATAAAGATTGAAAGTGACAAAAAGATACATGAAGATAGTATGCCCAATATCTTTGAGATAGTAGCCGGAACAATTGACATTATGGAATATATGAACACAACGCTCATGATCACGTATAATAAACCTGATGTGCTGATTGAACCTGACCTTGTCCACATAGGGACACTGGATTTTACAAAAGTTGATTTTCTATTAAATGAAGGTTATACAGCTTGTTTAAGAGTTGAGAAGGAAATAAAACGTAAGGTGTTGCGGTGGATATGATGGCACAAAGCAAGGAACAATTGTTAGAAGATTTACGCAATACTACTATTGGGAATTGTACACGCTGCAAACTTCACGCAACACGTAGTACCATTGTCTTTGGTGAGGGTAATCCTGAAGCCAGCGTTATGTTTATTGGCGAAGGTCCCGGCAAAGATGAAGATGCTCAGGGCAGACCATTTGTTGGGAAAGCAGGACAACTTTTGACTGCTGTCATTGAAAAGGGGATGAAACTGAAACGCAGCGATGTATATATTGCCAATGTGGTTAAATGCAGGCCAACGGTAAATCTGGAGTTAAAACGTGACCGCCCACCCGATGATGAAGAAGTAGCAGCCTGTGGACCATTTTTAAAACGGCAAATAGAAATTATTCATCCAAAAGTAATCGTTACATTGGGCAATCCTTCTACAAAATTTTTAGTAAATCCAAAAGAAGGGATTACAAAGGTGCATGGTGTGTGGCACCTGTATAATAATATTCCTGTCATGCCCACGTTTCATCCTTCATATATTTTACGAAATGGTGGTGATACCAGCCCAATCAAAAGGCTTATGTGGGAAGACATCAAAAAAGTTATTTCATATCTTAATGGTGAAATCACGTTTGAAGATATTTTTGGAAAATCAGGAGTAACCCTGGATATCAGTATAAACGTTGCTGGTGATGAAAAACGTGATGATGAGGTTCAGGGCAGTTTGTTTTAAAATGTTTTGATATTTGGGCAGCCAGAGATTGCGGTGACTATCGCCCATATAATGCTTTTTATAATTGATGATAGCAGAGTGCAAATCATCAATGTATTATATATACTGTTTTTTAATTTTAAACTTTTGTGGGGGTAGTAATATGGCAACAATAGAGGTAAAAGAAATTGACATTACAAACAAAAAGATGATGAAGCAGTTTATCATGCTTCCGTGGACCACAAAGATTTATGAAAATGACCCGGCGTGGGTGCCACCCATCATTGCTGATCAAAAAAAGCTTTTTAATCCAAAGACTGGCTACTTTTACGAAATTGGTGAAGTTGCATATTTTTTAGCGTATAAGGATGGTGTGCCTGTTGGTAGAATCACCGCTCATACTAACAGAATGTATGAAGAAAAATACAACAAAGAAACAGGCTTTTTTGGATTTTATGAAGCTATTGATGATTTAGATGTTGCACGGGCTTCGTTTGCTGCTGCTGAAGAGTGGTTAAAGAAAAAAGGAAAAACGCGTGTTGAAGGGCCCCAGAGTTTTTCCATTTATGACTCGGTTGGCTTTGAAGTGCTGGGTGAGGATATCATGCCGGTGGTAGGGCTTTTCCACTTTGCACCGTATTACAAAAATCATGCAGAAGCGTGTGGCTATACCAAATGCATTGACTGGCATTGTTTTTTAGTGAAAAAAATTGATGATTATAAACCATATTTAAAAGACGTGCGCGAAAACATCATGAAGACGCAGGATGTAAAATATATATACTATAGCCCAAAAGAATTAAAAAAGCGTGCTAAAGAGATTCATGAGATATTTAATAGAGCATGGGATGGTAACTGGGGACATCTGGATTTAACGCAGAAACAGTTTGATATGCTTGTTGATGAATTGAAGTTAGTTGCTGTACCTGAACTTATTGTGTTTGCTGAAAAGGATGGTAAGACAGTTGGGTTTATTGTATCGCTTCCTGATATGAATCCGGCGCTCAAGATTTTAAATGGTCACCTTTATCCATGGCGTTTGATTAAAGCATTGCGCTCAATAAAGAAAGTTAAAAAGATACGTACAATTATCATGGGTGTACTGCCCGAGTACCGTGGTCAGAAAATAGATGATGTGTTTTATCTATACACAATAGAAAATGGTATACGCTTGGGATATGTTGAGTCTGACTGCTCATTAATTGTGGAAACTAACTATAAGATGATTGGAGCCTTAAAGCCTTTAAAAGCAGAGATTTATAAGACATATCGTATATATGAAAAGAAGATATGATTAAAAACACAAAGCTATTACAGGAGTTTGAAAAAGATTTTATTAAGAAGCACCCCTTAAGCTATGATGAATCCCTAAAATTACTTGATGGCATGTGGGAATTAGGAATGAGCCTGGGGGTGCTTCCGCCTAAAGATCCGTGGGAGGGCATTGAAGTTGATATTAATGTTGCAAGGATACTGAATTGTTTAAAGAAATAAAAAGAATTTGTAACGTATTAAATGAAAAAGAAATCCCATACATGCTAGTTAATGGACAGGCTGTATTGCTGTATGGTGAGCCGTGCCTTACGCGCGATATTGATATAACGTTAGGTGTTGATATTGATAGATTAGATGATATTCTTGCTATTGTAAAACAATTACATTTGAAGATTTTACCTGATGATATTGTGAGCTTTGTGAAAGAAACTATGGTATTGCCTGTTTTAGGAACTAATAACGTACGAATTGATTTTATTTTTTCTTTTACTGAGTATGAACACAATGCAATAAAAAGGGCAAAAAAAGTTATATCTGATGACGTAGCAATATGGTATGCTTCAGCTGAAGACGTTATAATTCAAAAAATATTTGCGGGAAGAGAAAGGGATATTGAAGATGTAAAAATTATCATTGCAAAGCAAAAAATAGATGATGCATATATAAAGCATTGGTTAAAAGGGTTGGGCAAATAGTTGATAAAGATTTTATTGCTATCTATGAAAACATGAAAAAACAAAAATAATATTCTCTGTAATCATACATACTGTCTATGAAACGTAATCCTATAAGTGGCCAGACAAGACGTGAAGAAATTGCAAATGTGATAACCCATGGGGTTGGGATTGCTTTAGGTATTGCGGGTCTTTCTATCCTGGTTGTTTTTGCTTCAATGAAAGGCGATCCCTGGAAGATTGTATCATTTTCTGTATATGGTGCTTCTATTGTCATTCTTTACAGCGCTTCAACTATCTATCATTCAATAAAGAATATAACATTGAAAAAGATATTTCAGATTGTTGACCATTCATCGATTTTTATGTTAATAGCGGGTACATATACGCCATTTGTGCTGGTTAACATGCGCGGTCCCTGGGGATGGACACTGTTTGGATTAGTATGGGGGCTTGCAATTATAGGGATTATTATAAAATCATCATTGGGTACAGGTGGGGATAAACTTTCTACTGTGGTGTACTTAGCAATGGGATGGATTATAGTTATTGCTTTTAAAAAGATGATTTCATCTATACCTTTGATGGGAATAATGTGGCTTGTCATTGGAGGATTGTGCTATTCATTAGGTGCGATAGTTTTTTTGTTAGAAAACAAATTGCCGTTTAACCATCCTCTATGGCATCTTTTTGTTCTGGCTGGTACAGTCACACATTTCTTTGGAATACTTTTCTATGTGCTGCCGTATTGAGTAGCGTTTGGACAATTTATAATTTTGTGAATAACAATTTTTACGTTGTAAATAGTGGGGAATGTTGAATATACCGGCCACCTCTAAAAACTCAAAAAGACTTGAAAAAATATAAGATGTATTATTGCTGCATTAAAATATTAATACAGTGAGGTATTGGTGATGACAAAAACGAAAAAAACGACAAAGATCGCTTTTTGAATATCAGGAAAGGGGGACATCTTGAGCGATTAAACGAAATAATACCGTGGGATATATTCAGAGAGGAACTTGAGCGCATATTTTGCAAGGAAGCCAAAGGTCCTGATGGTGCGTCGCATTTTTATTACGTTATGATGTTTAATATTTTCTCTCGCCTCAAACTTAAAGTCGCAAACCAAAAAAGGCTTGACGGGAATTAAAAAGCTTGTATCTTTCTTCAAACCGAATGTTCAAACAGAATGTTTTTTATCCGCAAATATTATATTACGTCGATTATTACAGGTGCACAGGCAATGTGTATATCTGCAATGCGTCTATACTCTCCAAAAATGGAATGATATCCGTATTGTAGATATGAACGAGTTAGATGAAATGCCAAGAGTTTTAAAGAAATTGAAACAACTATGGAGCAATTAAACAAAATTATTGCCTATTGGTATGATTGCATCAAGTATGAAGATATTTTAGAGAAAGACATTTCTATATACGTCAGGAGCAAAGCAGTTCTTTATCCTTTTGATAATGATCCATTTGTTTTTGATAGAAAAGAAAATATTATTTTAGTCTCTGGAGATGAAAGATTAACAACTTTCTCAGAATATATTACGACGCAAGGCTATGAATCTTATTATGGATATCCTGTTCTATTTTATTTTGATAATGACTCAAAAAAATACCTGATTGCACCTCTTTTCATAATTAAGGTGAAATTCATTAGGGAAGGCTGGGAATTATATTTACAAAAAGATGAACAAAATCCTACTTGTGGAATTCAAGCATTTACTAAGCTTGGATTCCGTACCGAGGATATTGCCGATATAAGTGAATCTTTAGAAATATTATTTAGAAGCACTCTCTCAAGTAGTGAAGAATTAGTAAAAAAATGTTTAGAAGTTATCCAGAAAGAGACTGAATTACCCATTAGAGAATCTATTGATCCTTATAAACTAACTAATTCAATAAAATTTTCAAAAAATAACTCACCAGGATTGTACAACAAAAGTTTAGTGTTCGCCGGTGAAAATACTGTTTACAACATCCATCTACTTCAGGATTTACTTGAGTTAAAAAACAGAAATGACTTAGATAAAACGGCTCTTTCATTTATCCTTGAAAATGTCCCTCAGGTTAAAGGAGTTGAGAAGATACCAGTTCTTCCTTTTCCCTCGAATGAGTATCAAGTAAAAGCTTTACAAGACATATTCCAAAATAAATTATCTGTCATTACAGGCCCACCCGGCACTGGTAAAAGCCAATTCATTTCAAATCTGTTGGTCAACTTATTTCTTGATGGGAAATCAGTTCTTTTTGTCAGTCATACCAATGAAGCAGTTGATGTTGTCAATCAAAAAATAAATGAGCAATTTAGAAATTTGATTTTCCGAACAGGAAAAAAGGAATTTCGACAAGAACTTCAAGGAAGATTCAATGAACTAATATTGGCATCTTCAAAGACACCATTAAAAGAGGAATCCCTGGATCAAATACAATCTATGTGGAAAACAATTTTGGAACATCGAAATAAACTTCAGGAACTTGATAAACTTGAACAAAAATTTGAGAGTAGTTATTTGGTTTATAGAGATAGAAAGGTTCTTTTTTATGAATGTGAAGATTCTAATTTAGAACAATCATTTAAGGAATTATCACCCAAGTTAGAGAAACTGAAACTTGTTAAAGGTAAGTTAGAGAATCTTAAAAACAAATTAGATGGTAAACAATTTTCTTTATGGGAGAGTATTATACTTTTCATTCTTCCACAATATATTGAAAGTAAAAAAGAAAAATTGTTTGGTAAATTAAATTCTATCTTGCCGATAAGGACCCTTGTTATCCTTCAAAATTCTCATCAACCAGTTCCAATTAGCAATTGGGATGATCAGGGATGGTTAAAACTGACGGAGTATCTTGAACTATTAAAATGCTTTTTCGAACTTGAAACAATTAGACGGAAACTAGAAACTTTTAAACCACGAATGGTAATTGAACAAGAAATAAGAAGACTGGAAAAGAATTTTTATATCGCTTCAACAAGGTTTATCAAGGACACTTATATTCAAAAAATGCTTGGTAGAGGTGAAAATATTGGAAAGGTAAAGTCCTTTCTGCATCAGGTAGACTCTCACCGACTAAATGATGATAGTATTGAGAGTTATTCGTTTATAAACGCTTTAGATGTTTTGAAGATTTGGGCATCTACTCTAAAGTCAATCAGAAGAACCTTCCCTTTGAGCGCTGGCATTTTTGATTATGTAATTTTTGATGAGGCTTCACAAGTAGATCTCCCTTCAGCAGCACCGGCTCTTTATCGAGCAAAAAGAGCCATTGTTGTTGGTGATCCTATGCAACTTACACATGTTGCTGGTTTAACTCGAGATATAGATAAGGGATTGGCTAAAATACATGGTCTAACAGAAAAGAAAGATATTTATCCTTCCAAGATAAGATATTGCGATGTTTCCATTTATAAATCTGCAGAAAATTCACTAAATCATAAACCTATTCTTTTAACCAACCACTATCGGTCAGAAGATCAAATTATTGCATTATGTAATAAAGTTTTTTACGAGGGGCGTTTGAAAATATTGACTACTCTTGACTTTTCTCGATACCCCAGCAGTTTACCATTAGGTGTTCACTGGATTAATTGCGAGGGCGAAGTCTATAAACATCCTGCAGGGAGTAGAATAAATCAAATTGAGGTTAATTTAGTAAATAAAGTTTTTCAAGATGTATTACAGAAAATTTAGGGGACGGATCTAAGTATAGGTGTTGTAACTCCATACTCCCGCCAACAGGATTCAATACACGAAATGATTTCCAAGTCAACCCCAGCGGAACTTCTTGAGCAACATAATGTAAAAATCCTCACTGCTCATAAATTTCAGGGCTCTGAAAAAGATATAATGATATTTTCTTTAGTCCTGGCATCTCGTGGAAATGGAAATAGTGACAGATGGTATAACATCTATCCTCAGATTTTAAATGTAGCATTATCCCGAGCGAAATATCTTTTATATATCGTAGGGGACAAAAAATTTTGTTACAGGCGAAGTGGTATATTAAAACGATTGGTTGAAACCTATGATGAGGTTAAAAAGCAGGAAAAAACCGAGGAGTATACTCTATTTGAAAAGTTTGATTCGCCAACTGAAAGATTTCTCTTTCAAAAACTACAAGAAATAGACTTTGGTAAACTTGGATATAAATTGATTCCAAAGTTAGTGGTTAAAAGATATACTCTTGATTTTGCACTTGTAGGTAAGAAAAAAATTGATATTGAGTGTGATGGGTACCAACATGAAATTATCGAAGGTCTTCCAGTGTTAGAAGATGTTGAAAGAGACGAATTTTTAACAGAAGAAGGTTGGCAAGTTTTACGATTTACTAATCATAAAGTTTTGTCTCAAATCAATAATGTAATTGGGAAAATATTGGAAAATCTATGAGCGCGGCACTTCATCTAACACAGCATAAAATGTTCGTGCCTGATGGCACTCACCCAAATTTTTGCTTCGCAAAAACTTCTTTTATGCTGAAGCCGTTGTCCGCAATACGGCGCTATACTTTATGGAATGCCGGCTGGAAGAAAAAGGAAAACTAAATTGAAAAAATATTTATCATATTTATTATCAACTTCACTTTTTATAGGAATAAGTATTTTAGCTTATTTTAAAATATTTTATTCAAATAAGATTTGGATTAATTCATTTACTAACTATGATGTAATAATTGTTGTTCTCTATTTGCTTTGGATGATTTATGAAGTTAAGGTATCCCATAACGATGTTAAGCAAGAAATTGTTGTTTCAGATTATGGTACACGTGAATTTTATGGCTTTAGTCATGCTTTAACTATTTTATCTGCTTTATGGTTTAATTCTATATGGCAAAGGCCTGGGATATACCATATTATTGGTCTTATTATTTTTTTATTTGGCATTTTATACCGGATATGAGCAATACATACATTAGGAGAATTTTATTCACATATTGTCAGAAAAATAGATGGTCATAAAATCATAGATACTGGACCATATAAATTTATAAGGCATCCTGCTTACACTGGAATGATAACAGCTCATATTGGTATTACTATTTTTTATTTTAATTTTGTAACTTTAGCAATATTAATCGTATTATTAATTCCATCGATTATTCTTAGAATTATCATTGAAGAAAAAACATTGAAAACAATAGAAGGCTATGAAGAATTTTCTAAAAATCGAAAAAGAATTTATCCATTTATTTGGTAAAATTTATTGTGTGAATCTGCCTACGCCCTCCTTGGCCTTCGGCAGACCTACTCAATGAGCACCGTACTGCGCACAAAACGGGGTAAGCGTTTCGTCGCTGCGCTCCTCGGGCTTCGCCACATTGCGCCCCAAAAGCGGGCGCAACGTCGCCTGCCCCGGAAACGTTATATGCAATGCCCATTAAAATTAGGAGGAGTAGATTATGAAAGAATGTTTTATCAGATTTATGGCACCTGTAATGCCTCAAACCACCGATCAATTATTTAGAATTATCGATAACAAGATTAGTCAAAAATATGAAAAGTTGAATTTACTAATTTCATCGCCTGGTGGGTCAGTTTTTCATGGTATTTCATTATACAACTTTTTAAAAGGTGCACCTATCGAAGTATGGACATATAATTTTGGAAGCGTTGATTCAATTGGCGTTGTTATATTTTGCTCGGGTAGAAAAAGGATTTCTGTTCCTCATGCACGATTTTTAATTCATGGCGTTAGATTTAATTTTTCAGGTAATGCAAGTTTTGATGAGAAACAGATTGAAGAACATTTAAAGAGCTTAAAGATTGACCAACAAAACATCGCAAGAATTATAGCAGATACAACACAAAAACCAACCCACAAAGTTGAAGAAGATATGAATAACAGAACTACTTTAAATCCTAACGAAGCAAAAGACTATGGATTAGTTCATGAAATTCAATCTCAACTCTTTCCTATTGATGCTGACCTCAGTGTAATTGTCGAGAATGTTCAGCAAATGCCTCAAGGCATTCCATTTGGTATAACAATACCGCCAATGCAGGCATTTACGAGGTCTCAAGATTTAGATATTGGTACTTTTTAATAAAATGGGCACAGCGTATAACAGCGGCTATACACCATTAAAACGGCGCATAGCCGCGGAACGTTAGGCGACATTTTGCTTGACGGAATTTAAATAGATGAAAGGAGGTATAAATAATATGAACATTCCAAACCGTGAGGGATTTCTTAAAGGCTGCGAGGAATTTGAAAAACATGAGAAGCGTGATTCTATGTACAAAGTAGCAACTTTCCTCGTATCTCATTTTTGGGGCAAGCCTTCGGATATGGCAGATGGATTAGGTGTATTGTTGTTAACATGGAATCAGGCATTTTATAGATATGGAATTTTCGATTTCGATAAACTGGAAGAATGCATAAAAGTGAATTTCCGAAAGATTGAAAACTTCAGAAACAGAGATATTTCTAGTTTATCAAATTCCGATGAAGAGGATATAAAGGATTTATTCAATAAGTTTCTTGTAGCCTTGCAAATTGATTCGGGGAAAAATCAGGGGAGAAAAAGCCCTGTGGCAGTGGCTAAAGCTCTACATCTCTTAGCCCCTAAGTTCTTTCCTCTTTGGGACGATAAAATAGCACGAGCCTACGGGTACTACTATAATGAGAATCCTGCGGAAAGATATGTCTCATTTTGCAAGAAAACAAAAGCCATCGCGCATGAAGTTAAAAACTACAGTAATCGCTCAGATAAAACACTTATCAAGTTAATAGATGAATATAATTACTCGAAATATACACAAGGATGGATTTAGAAAATGAACCGCCAAGCAAAATGCTTCGCCACTATCGTGGCTCGCCCTTCGGATCGCCTAACAGCGGCTAAAAGGATTCGTTTCACTACGCCCAAATTGCCTTCGGCAACTTCTTGAACTCGCAGAACGTTATGGGCAATTTTAAGAATATTAATATAAAAAGGAATAATTATGAATCTAATACACAAATTGTATGACAAAAAAGTGAAAGCATTTAATCTTTTATTCGAGATTAATTTAAATGATTATCTTGCGATTGCAGACAAAATATTCAAGAAAAATCAATTTCAAAGACGAAGAGTAAAATCGTCTTCAACAGTATATAGTTTATTAAAACAAGATTTAATGGTTGGTTGTATTATTCCTCCCATTGTTTTGGCACTATCAAAGCAAGATAAAAAAATTACAGAAGAAGAAATAAATAAATATGCGGAAAAAGAGTTAGCAAATGTTATAATAGAAAACATTGAATCTTTAATTATCCTGGATGGACTGCAAAGGACTTATACAATCAAAGATCTATTTTCCGAATTAAAAAGTAAAGGTGATCAAGATACTTTAGAAAAAGTAAAAAAACATCTTATTAGAATTGAGATTTATTTTGGGATTGACAAGCTTGGTATTTTATACAGAATGCTAACTCTTAATACGGGGCAAACACCAATGTCTTTAAGGCACCAAATAGAAATCCTTTATTCTGACTACTTAAACACTAATATTGAAGGGATAAAATTGCTTTTAGAAGCAGAAGACACTACACCCCAAAAATTTGGTGAATATAAATTTAAGGATATTATAGAGGGATTTAATTCATATATTGATAGAGATTATTTGACTATTGATCGAAATGATGTTCTGGAAAATATTAAAACATTAGAAAAATTATCAAAAGAAAATCAAGACAGAGATTTATTCAAGGACTATTTATTGATATATCATAACCTTGTTAAAATTTTGATAGAAAAATCAAATAAATGGGAGTACAATGAAAATGATTTCAAAGAGAGTCCTTTATCTGGACAACCATTCGGGAAAAATGCACAGAAAATATTTACAAAACCGCAAGTAATGACAGGATTTGGCTCAGCAATAGGTAAGTTAGTTGATTTTAATTTAATAAATTATTTATCAGATATTTATGAATTAATAAAAAATATTAATATTTCTAACCCCCAAGAAACTCTTAATAGTTTAATTTTAAAATTAGATAAAATAAGAACAACAGCTAAAAAAATTGGGAATGACCAACGTATGTTTTTCCATTTTTTGTTTAGGGAATTATTTGATAAAAAAGGAGAGGCATTTTTAAACCTTGATAAAGCAATTGAAGAAGCATTTAATACATATTTAAGAAAGACGCAGTAGATTTAATAAGGACACAGTAGAATGGCTATATATTACGACAATATATTGTTAAGTAATTGTACGTTTGATAAGGAAGAAAAAATTTTTTCATTGTCCAATGACGAAAATGATTATTATATCAATATCTCATACATTCCAAAGCTTGTAACTGAAGAGGAAGAATACAAACCAGAAGATTATTCAGTATTTTTATTTGAAAATAATCATCTAAATGCTGAAAATGATGCTTTTCAACTTTATGATAAGGATAAGGATGAGCGAATCGGCTGGATTTTCCCTATTTCCATTTTGGAAAGCAATGAGAATGATTTTGACAGAAATATACATTTAAACATGTATAAACTGGTTGTCTATAAGATCCTTTTATCAAATAGTTTTGAATATAGAGTAAATATTAATGAGATCAATAAATCTTTGTCATTAAGTCATATTTATGGAGATGATACTATAATTTGTATTTTATCAAAAGACAAAATAAGTGAAGGTGAATTTAATATACATTCTTATTATCCTTGTCTTGCAATTTATGGATACTTTGAAAAAAACAATAATAAACTAGTTGTTAAATATCCTAATAATCTTATTGTTGAAACATATCGTAATAAGACAAAACTTTACATCAAAAAAACAAATAACAATATTTTAAAATTAGATTTCGTAAAAAAATTATACTGTAACTACTTAAAAACATTAGATCACCATTTGATTAGATTTCACCTTTTATATCAAATAATTGAATATTTAATAACAGAAAACTTTTCATCAGAATTTGATCAATTATTGACAAAATATAATAATAATGAAATTACCAAAAATAATTTTTTAGAAAAAATAAATGAGATTAGAAGTGAAAGGAAAAATATTAGGAAAATTATTGATAAAATAAAGCTTCAAACTGATTTTGAAAAACAAGTAAATACAGACTTGAAACGGACGATTAAAGATTTTTTAAGAAATTTCAACATTGAAGAGAATGAGCATTTAGGAGATTTAATTTATGATATGAGAAATATCATAATACACAATTATAGAGAAATAAAGGATGAAAATTTAGATTTGATAAACGAAATTTCTTATTTATTTGAAATATTAATTAATGTAGTAATTATAAAAAGCCCATAACAACGGCTATACGTAATGCGAGCGAAAATGCTAAGTATATGGATATTTTGGATGTAATAATAGTGTGTGCTAAATTGAAAATTAAGCATTTCAAAACCCGCACTACGTATAGCCGCGAACCGTTAGGTGACATTTTCCGAGGAGGTGTAGTATGAAAATCCTTTTTCTTGGTCCAGCAGATTCGCCAACACTTGAGTATTTGAGGTCTGTAGAAGATGAAGTGATATCCACTATGGACCCTATCGATCTCAAGTTTGCGGACTAAAAACTAATTTTGCATTCTTTTCAAGCTGATTTTTCCACTTGTAAAATAACGTGTCCCGTATCCCTTTGCTTCGACAGTATTTTGCTATTCCATCCAGATACTGTAATCCTTCAAGTACTACTCTTGCCTTGTCTTCTGGACTGTAGCTGTTCTTTACTTTTCCCATGATTTTCTCCTGCTTTTTATTATTTACTACAGGAATTTACTCTCTATATTTTTCCTATAAAAATTCTCTATTTCCAGTGAAACTTTAGACATACCACTTGCGTTGTACTGTGTTACGTGCCCTTCCCAATACGTGCGCTTACTGTGGTGTGCTGTAGATGGTTTTTCCATAGTTGTTTCCCTCCGTATGTACGTTTTTTACTTTACATTACATACGGAATATATGCATAGTTCTGTTCACCTGTAAAGATGGGGTTAATTTGACAGCTACATTTAAGATAGATGGTAAGATTACATTAGTGTACATGAGTAAAAGAAGAAAGATTACAAAGAAGTATTGGGTGATAAAAAATAATTTGTATTACTACTGCCTTTGGATGTGGTAAAAGATAGAGCGTTTTAATAAATAAAAGTTAGAGAATTATTATAGCGAATAAATGAAATGATTTATTTTTCGTATGAGGTTTATAAATGAAAGTAACAAGAGAAATTAAAGTAACAAGTATTGTGTTATTTATGATTCTATTTCTATATTTAACCCTGCAACCGATGCTTGGGCAAGAAAAAGAAGATGTACAATGGATAGCTGAGCCACAATTTGATGAGGCGTGGAATTTCCACGAGGGAGTGGCACTTGTAAAGTATGGCGTTGCATATGGCTATATAGACGAGAAAGGCAAGTGGATAGCCAAGCCGCAGTTTGATAATGCGGAGGGTTTCTACGAAGGATTGGCTCGTGTTCAACAAGGAGGCAAATGGGGCTATATAGACAGGAAAGGCAAGTGGATAGCCAAGCCGCAGTTTGATGATGCGTCGATTTTTTTTGAAAATATGGCTGCTGTGCAACAAGGAGGCAAATGGGGATTTATAGACAAAAAAGGCAAATGGCTAATCAAGCCACAGTTTGATTATGCGGAGGATTTCAGTGAAGGATTGGCTTGTGTGAAACAAGATGGCAAATATGGCTATATAGACAGGGACGGCAAGTGGATAGCCGTGCCGCAGTTTGATGATGCGTGGAATTTCCATGAAGGAGTGGCTCGTGTGCAACAGGGAGGCAAATGGGGTTATATTAAGAATCCATTACGTGCAGGTGAAATCGAAAAAAGCTTTGAAGCTGCAGGAATGCTGATAGGGACAGTGGAGTCCATAGAAGGTAAAACAGTCATTGTAGCATTGAAGGATATAAATAAACAGGTGAATTTGGGCCAGAAGCTGTGTTTGTATTCAGGCGAAAATATGATCATTATGCGTGCAAACTTTCCCATGATGACAGTTATACAATGCAATGTAGTGAGTGGTTCCATTAAGGATATAAAAGCTGGGATAAAGGTGTATGCTTATAGGGAAGAGAAGAAGTAAGGAGAGTAGAAAAGCATGGTTTAAGCTAAAGAGTAAGATTACGTAAAGATTTAGAGTAACAAAAAAGCAAAAAATATTTATCGTTGACAGTTTGTTTTGTTGCCACCTGGACGAAACGAAAGCGAGTTTTTATTTAAAGGTGTGGACAATAATGTCACCCCCTCCGGGGGTTAGGTAAGGTAGTGATATGCCTTTTACAATAATGTCACCCCCTCCGGGGGTTAGGTAAGGTAGTGATATGCCTTTTACAATAATGTCACCACCTCCGGGGGTTTGGCAAGGTAGTGATATGCCTTTTACAATAATGTCACCCCCCTCCGGGGGTTCTTAATGTTGGTGGCATAGCAATTGTTTAATAATAATGTCACCTCCACTGGGGGTTGCAATAATGTCATCCCCACAAGGGGTTGGGGTGATGTATGATGATTTACAGAATATACTAAATGTAACAGTTCAATCTTAATCCTGTAACTATTATTTAAATTACCTTTAGTTAATAATTTTTTAACTTCATATCATTTTATTTATAGACTTGATAAAAAGATATACGTATAATAAGTATATCAAAATTTATCAGATAAATCAGGAGCGTATGTATTATGAAAAAATATGTCTGTTATTGTTTTAAATATACTGAAGAAGATATCATCAACGATGTAAAAAATAATGGGAAATCTACTATTCTTGAAAGAATTGTTGCTGCAAAAAAACTGCAGCAATGTAACTGTGCAGTAAACCATCCTGAAAAAAGGTGATGTTTGCCTGATGTCCGCCGGGTTGTGGACAATTATAAAAATATGCGAAAAAATTAAAGTTGGGGAATAAAAAATTATGGAATATCTTTTAATAGCAATATTTGTTGCGCTTGTTTTATTAATCATTCTTGTCATTATTCTTCTGTTAAAAGGGCAGCCGTCTGATGTTGCATCGCAAATAAACGCTGCGCTTGCAAATCAGTTGTTAACATTGCAGTCTGCTATTAATACTGAGTTGCATTCTGCTCGTCAGGAAATAGCTGCTTCAAAAGATACTATCGCACAGCATACATTAAAGACAATTGAGACCATAAAAGAAATTGGGCAAACAATCCATTCAATTACGCGTCAGCAAGAAGAGGCCCAAAAGTTAGGGCAGTCGTTAAAAGATCTGTTGCAGGCACCAAAGCTGCGTGGCAATTATGGCGAGGCCATTCTGGAAGAAATGCTTGAACGGGTGTTACCAAAAGGTATATGGGAAGCGCAGTATGCTATTGATGGCAAAGAAAAAGTTGATGCAGTGGTAAAGATAAAAGATATGATTGTGCCTATTGATGCAAAGTTCCCCCGTGATAATTATCAAAAATATCTGGAAGCATCTGGTGAACAGGAAAAACGGAATTACTGGAATGCCTATGTGAATGACATCAAGAAGCAAATAAAAAGCATAAAAGAAAAATATATTAAACCAGAGAAGGGGACGGCGGAGTTTGCTTTGATGTTTATACCATCAGAGGCTATCTATTATGAAACTATCGCCGAAAAAAATTATTTAGGGATGCCTTCTGATTTATACCAGTTTGCTCAGGATAATAAGGTTATACCGGTAAGCCCCAACACATTTTATGCATTTTTGCAACTGGTTGTGGTGGGTTCGCGCAATTTAGAGATAATTAGAAGCGTAAAAAAAATTCAAACGGGATTATTGGAACTGGAACGTGCGTTTGAATTGTTTTATACAAAATATGAGGAGATAGGCAGAAGCATTGAAAAAGCTGCCGAAAGCTACAGGGTGGGCGATAGTCATATAAAAAAATATAGAACAAAACTTGAAAACACTCTGAAACTGGAAGAACTTTCATCAACCGACGTTCCTATTCTTAAAGACTGATCTGTTAAAAATTTGCCTCTTGGTATAAAAATTTTTAATGAAGGGACATTATATGTCACCGGTGATTTTGTAAATTTATGTAAAGTATACTACAATTGTAAAATAAAAATTTCTTGAATACTGGCTTTACACTATGATACTGTATACAATGCAATGTAATTGAAAACAAACTAAACAACATATTTTTAAATAAAGTATGAAAACATTACATCAATAGTTAATAAATTTTATGATTCATCTTCATACCAGCAACAATCTTGAATATTTATCACAAATATTGGGTGAGCATCTTTTTCGTGGGAAAAAAGATATTCTATCACAACATACCGTTATTGTACAAAGTTTGGGGATGCAGCGGTGGATTTCGCTGAAAATTGCTGAGCAGTTTGGTGTGTTTACAAACTGCCGCTTCCCTTTTCCTGAAAACTTTGCCCAGGAAATTTACAGGGCAGTGATTCCTGACTATGAACTATCGCCACTATATACTAATAAAGCACTGGTATGGCTTCTTTTTTCAATTCTGCCGCAATGTATAAATGAAAAACCATTTGAGCAGGTTAAAAATTACCTTATGGTTGATGGTACTGTAAGCCAGATGCGATTATACCAGCTGGCTCACAGGCTTGCAAAACTGTACGATGAGTATGTAGTGTATTTTTATAAGGATATATTGCAATGGGAAAAAAATCCAACAACTCAATGGCAGGTGCTCCTATGGCATTATATAAAGAACACAATTGCAGATTCAAAAATGTGCCATAAAGCACAGATACTTGAATATGCTCTGAAAGCGTTGCTGGATAGTAAAAATACACAGGCGTTGAAGGAAAAGCTGCCCGGGGAAGTTTTTTTGTTTGGTATCACTGTGCTGCCTGAATATTACATTACACTATTTAACGCAATAAGCAGCATAGTGGATGTACATATTTTTCAGCTTAATCCATCAAAAGAATACTGGTTCGATGTGCGCACCGAAAAAACTATCCTGCGTATAAAACAAAAGATAAAATCAAAACGTATTTCAATTGATGACCTGCATCTTGAAACAGGTAATCCACTGCTGGCTTTGCTTGGCAAAGTGGGACAGGAATATATTGGGATGCTGCTGGATTACAACGTTAAGGAAAATATTAATGATGAAAGTAACTATACGGTACCACCAAATAATACACTCCTTGCAAATATTCAAAATGATATTTACAATTGCATTGCACGGGGGAAAGGGGAACACAAAAAGCTTGAAGTAAAACCTGACGATAGGTCAATCACCATTCATTCATGCCATTCACCATTGCGTGAGGTTGAAGTATTGCGGGATTACATTATTGATATTCTCAGTACGTCATCAGTTCTTCCCAATGACATAGTAGTAATGGCACCTGATATAGATGTATATGCGCCCTTCATTAAAGCAGTTTTTGATGAAGAGGTTATGAAAAAGGAAGGGTTGCCTGTATTGCCATTTTGCATTGCAGACCAGTCATTTAAAAATACCAGCCGTTTTATATCTGCATTTTCTGATTTGCATACAGTTTTAGCTGGCAGGCTTGAAGCAGATAAGGTTTGCGGACTACTTGATTATGACGAAATTGCAATCAAGTTTGGAATTGGAAAAGAAGGAGTGATGGCTTTTTGCCAATGGGTGGAAAAACTTAATGTAAAATGGGGTAAGGATGCTACACACCGCGCACAGTATACCAACACGCAAAGCAATGCGTTTACCTGGCAGTATGCTATTGAGCGGTTGCTTATGGGTTATGCCATCCCACAGGCAACAGGCCTGGTTGATGATATAATTCCATTTGACAGTGTTGAAGGTTTGCAGTCTGAAGTTTTGGGTTGCTGTATAAATTTTTTAAACACGCTTTTCTATTTTTTTGATGAAGCTCAGAAACCTAAAAGTTTGGAACGATGGCTGGATTATTGCGACAATTGTATTCACACCATGCTTGATATAGAGAATCATTCACGGGATTATGAAACTATACAGGAATTATTTTCATCATTACGGGCGATAGTTCCTGACATCAATCGCAATGAAGATATTGAGTTTTTGGTTATAAAAAGCTGGATTGACGATTTCCTTGATGAGCAAAGGGTAAGTAGCAATTTTTTAAGCAAAGGAATTACCTTTTGCCAGCTTTTGCCAATGCGAAGCATTCCGTTCAAGGTTGTGTGCCTTCTTGGTATGAATGATGGTCAGTTCCCTCGAATGGACGAAAATATCAGCTTTGATATAATGCGCAATGAAAAATATAAAGACAGCTTGCCACGGTGTATTCGCTCAAAACGAAATGATGATCGCTATTTGTTTTTAGAAAGTATTATTTCGGCAAAAGAGTATCTTTTTATAAGCTATCAGGGACAAAGCCCTATTGATTTAAGCGTAAAAGAGCCATCGATAGTTGTCAATGAATTGCTGGAATATATTGAGCAGGGTTATTACATACAGGGTGAAAAAGGTAATAAAATCAAAGATTTCCTTATTACTAAGCATCATTTACATCATTTCCATCCTGAATATTTTAATACTCACAGCAAATATTTTTCATATTCAAAAATGTGGCTGGATGAAAGTAAGACGCTGTGTGGTCAAAAGCAGAATTACCAACCGCTGATTGTAAAATCACTGCAATCAAATATACAAAATACAGCAATAACTATGGATGAACTTATTACCTTTTTTTATAATCCATCGCGCTATTTCATTAAAAAGGTTTTGGGTATCAATTTTAATGATACTGTCATAGAATTAGATAGCGATGAACTGTTAGGTGTTACAGACGGATTGGATGAATATAGATTAAACAATGAGTTAGTTACATGGTGCCTTGATGGCAAGGATATACAGCAGTTTGCTATCTTTAAAAAGAAGGAAGGCAGCGTCCCTGATGCCATTTTAGGTGATGTTATTATTAAAAAAGCACATGATGAAGTAAGTTATTTTGTAGATACGGTGAAGCGGTATTGCACAGGGAAAATGTCAAGCGATGAATTACAATATCATTACAATAATAGAATAACGCTGACAGGAAAACCTGATCTGTATGAAGGAAAACAGGTCTTTTGTCGTTATAGTGCTCTAAAGCCCAAAGACAGATTAAAGGCATTCCTGTGGCATATATTTGTATGTGTTACTCTGGAGCCTGGTATTACAACGTATGTTATAACAAAGGATAGAAAAGATCCTGTGCTATATATCAACATCAAGGCTGAAAAAGCAAAAGAGTTCCTGGATGCTTGCATAGATTTATTTATTGAGGGAAACAGACGAATTATCCCATTTTTTCCCAATTTATCACAAGAATTTTATAAATCCAAACAGAGTACAAGAAGCAGTGATGAGTATATTGAGTATAATCTTGAAAGCTTATTTTATGGCAGAGTTGATGAAACATATAATCAATCTGAATATAGTGATCCGTATGTTAAACGAGCATTGTATAAAGTTAATATATTTAATGATGAAGCGCTTTATACTGAATTTAAGGATATTTCAACAAAAATTTTCAGTATGATAGATGAGTGTGAAGTGAAGAATGACAAAGATGAGTAGTGTTAATAACTTTTGCGATTATTCTTTAGATGGCATAAACTGTATTGAAGCAAGTGCAGGTACCGGAAAAACCTATACCATAAGCCATCTGTACCTGCGGCTTATTATTGAAAAAGGTCTTAGTATTGACAATATTCTGGTAGTAACATTTACTAATGCTGCTACTGATGAATTGCGCTCGCGCATACGCTTGCTTATTACAATTGCTCGTGATATGCTCGAAGAACGATGTGATGCATCAGTGCAAAAGAATTATGCAGAGCTCTATACCTATCTTCATTTGTTATGCAATAAGGATATTTCCAATAACTATCGCACAGATAAAGAAACCATTAAAGAAAAATTACAGTTAGCATTAAGTGATATTGATAAAGCACATATATATACCATTCACAGTTTTTGCAGCCGCACTTTAAATGAATTTGCTTTTGAAAGCCGCTCGCTTTTTGGAAGCCAGTTAGTTGAGAATGAATCGCCATATATTAGAAGAGTGGTTGAGGATTTTTATTATACAACAATTGCTCCACTGGGCGAAGAGTTTGTAGCATTGTTTTATCAGGGAAAAAAAGATTTTGTTAACTGGCTGTTAAAGCTTTTGCGTAAATTGCCTGATGATCCCCATATACGCATATTACCGCAGATTACGTTTGAACCACAAGAATTAAAACAACAACTGCATTTGCTTACCAAAAAAATTGAAACTATCCGTGAAAGATTTACTACAGACTTTGATGCAATTAAAGAAAATTACTACAAGGCGCTGGCTCAAAAAGTGCTGAATGGCAGGTCGTATAAAGAAGATGATATATTTATACTACAAGAAGCTATACTGATGCTTACTATATATACAGCGTTAGATGATGAGATAAATAAAAGTATTAATAAGTTTTCAATTTCAGGTTTTGTTTCAAAGTTGATAGGTCAATATAAAGAAGGTAAGAAAGCGTATGACTGGCATGAGTTTTTTAAACTTTTAGAAGAATGCAGAAAGATTATTATTAATATAAAGATACAGATTATTGCTGCGTACCGTGAATTTATTGATTACAGTGAATTGCAATATACACAGTATAGAGAAAGATGGAATATTATTTCATTCAGGGATATTCTTAAAGATATGCAAAAAGCGTTAGCCCAGGGTACAGAAAGTCCACTGGCATTACGGGTACGGGCGCGCTTTAAAGCAGCACTCATTGATGAATTTCAGGATACCGACCCATTGCAGTACAGCATTTTTACAACAATATTCAAAAAAGAAGGTTACACGCTCTATATCATTGGTGATCCAAAGCAGGCCATTTATAGTTTCAGAGGAGCAGATGTATTTGCCTACATTAAGGCTAGAAAAAGTGCTGATAATATATATACATTACATAAAAGTCACCGATCAACTCCATCGCTTACCAGAGCTATCAATTATATCTTTGATCGTTTACAAAATCCTTTTATATTTAGTGAAATACACTATTATCCTGTTGAATCACAAATACAGGATGTTGATTTTTTCAAGAACGCGCTTCATATATGGTTTATTGAAAACAATAAAGATAGATCCATTCCAATTGGTGTTGCGCGCAAAATTATAGCAAAAAATATGGCCAGCGAAATTTTAAAATTAGTGAAGAGCTCCATTACAATAAATGGAAAAACACTTCAATATAGTGATATAGCAATTCTGGTGAGCAAACACACTGAAGCTGAGCTGGTGCAAGGTGTTTTGCGACAATATGGTATTAATAGTGTTTTATATAGCAGACATTCAATATTTGCCACACCTGAAGTGTGGGAATTGTTACACGTTCTTGAGGCAATACTGCATCCTTCGTCAACCACTGCAATAAAACGGGCAATGGTAACAAGTCTGTTTGGCTATTGTGGCAATGATATTATCCAGATGGAACAACAGGGATCATTGGATGGCATTAAGATGCAGTGTGCAACATACTTAAATGTGTGGAAATCAAAAGGCTTTATTGTTATGATGCAGCATCTTCTTCATGATGGTTCGATAGTTAATAAAAAAAATGATATAGATACAGTTGCAAAAAACATCTTACAGTACACTGATGGGGAAAGAGTGATAACCAATATACTGCACTGTGCTGAGATACTGGCTGATACTGAACGAAGGAAAAAACTTGATCCTTTAACTCTTGTTGAATGGCTTAAAAGGGCAATGTATGTTGCAGCGGATGTTGAAGATCAGCAATTGCGTTTAGAATCAGACGCCAATGCTGTAAAGATTGTAACCATACATGCAAGTAAAGGGTTGGAGTATCCTATAGTTTTTTGCCCTTATCTTTTTAATGTTTCTTCATTAGATGAAATATTTGTTTTTCATGATAACGAGGATGATAATTACAAAACAAATATATCGTTTAAGTTTAATAAAAATCAAAATGAGGAAAAGACTTTATTGTTTGGAGATGATGAATATGAACAAATTAAATTTATTGCAGAATGCGAACAACTTGCAGAATCATTACGAATTGCTTATGTTGCCATAACTCGTGCAAAGTATAAATGTTACATTGGATGGGGAAATATCAATACAACAAAAAAATCAGCATTGCGATATCTTTTTCATTTCAATAATAGTACGGATTCAATAGCAAACTTTATAAATGGTATTGACCGTACATCCGAAGAGTTGCTTAAAGATCTTAAAACTATTGAAGAGCAATCAGGTAGTGTCATTACAGTGCAGTGTATTAAAGACGAAGTACTGCCAGTACCTGGTACTGTGCAGTTACATCAGATGCAACCGCAATCAATTAAAACATTGAAAAAATCCATCAAACCAGGATGGCAGCTTACAAGCTATACATCACTATCGTACAAAAGAGAGGATGAAAGAAGTGATGAGTTGCAAGCTCCGGTTATTATAACAGAAGAGATAAAAGAAAGATCTATTTTTACATTTCCTGCTGGGAGCATTCCCGGTTTGTGCATTCATAAGATTTTTGAAACAATAGAATTTGATGCTGATAATAAGGAAATAGCACGGGCTGTAAGTGATATACTAAAAAAATACAACATTGATACAATGTGGACAGAAGTGATAGCAAAGATGGTTAACAATGTGCTTACTGTGCCATTGAAGCCAAAATTTGCTTCTCTATCACGTATTCAATCTAACCGGCGAAGGAATGAGGTAGAGTTCTATTACCCCATAGAGCATCTTGACAGCAAACGATTGATACAGCTTTTCAGGGAACACAGTCTTTTTACTTTGAAGTATGCTAATGCTTTAGAACAGCTATCATTTGCTGATATTAGCGGTTTTATGCATGGATATATTGATATGGTGTTTGAACATGAAAATGCCTATTACATTGTTGACTGGAAGTCAAACCTTCTTGGTACATCCATTGAAGCGTATCATATTAATAAGTTAGACGATGCTGTTGGTTCACATCTGTATTTTTTGCAATATAGTATATATACGGTTGCCCTGCATAGATATTTAAAATTAGTGCTTGGAAAAACATATAACTATGAAAAAAATTTTGGAGGTGTGTTCTATATATTTGTACGGGGTGTTGATGCTTCCAGCGGATGTGAATATGGAATTTTTTATCATAAGCCTGATGCTACCTTTATTGGTAAGCTTGATAGTTTATTAGGCAGGGTAACTATATGAATGTGCCTGGTACTACCAAAACAATTCACCATCACTTTGCAGATTTCATCTGTAACAAATATAATTGTCACGATGATGTGCTGAAAGCAATAATATTTTGTACAAGTTATTTTACTGCTAGCGGACATAGCTGTCTTTCATTAGAAACTATCGCCAATAAAACATTAAAACAAATTATGTATGATGAAAATATTGATGTTGATGATGTAACATTTCCTGATATAGATATATTGGAAAAATATTTACTGGAATGTGATGTAGTTACACAAAGTGCGGAAAAGCCAAAGCCGCTGGTGTATGTGGATGGCAACTGTTACCTTTACCGCTACTTTACTTACGAAAATATAATTTTGAGTTTTTTTGCGTTTGCACAAGAATATAGCATTGATGATGAAACCATTGCGCAATGCAGCAAAACCATTGATAACTTGCAAACAAAAGGAATTACATTTTCTGATGAGCAGATTTTGGCACAAATAACGGCATTGACTAACCGGCTTTGTGTTATTTCAGGTGGGCCTGGTACTGGAAAAACAACTGTGATTGCAGCAATAGTATATCAACTATTACGTACTCATCCTGAGTGTGCAATAGCATTGTGTGCACCAACGGGTAAAGCAGCTTCGCGTTTAATGCAGGCCTTAGCTTATTTTAAAGACACGTATGTGGAAAACAATCGTACTATAATATTCCCCGACCAATCTTTTACCATCCATCGATTGCTTGGCTACCAGAAAGATGCGCTTGAGTTTTATTATAATGAAAAAAATCCATTGCCGTATGATGTAATTATTGTTGATGAATGTTCTATGGTTGATATACCACTGGTGGCAAAATTAATAAAGGCACTCAAATTCAATGCCCGTCTTATTTTGGTTGGTGATAAAGATCAGCTGTCATCAGTTGAGGCTGGTGCTTTTTTTGGTGATATATGTTGGGGTGCTTCTAACTATTCATATACTGATACAGGTAAGGAATTGTTACGCTATTGCAATTGCTCAATTGATAATACCATGCAAAAATCCAATCCAGTTCGTGACACAATTGTTATATTGAATAAAACATTTAGATTTAGTGCAGATAGCGGAATAGCTACATTAGCTAAAGCCATACGGAATAATGATGAAAAAGCAGTTCTTGATGTATTACAAAATAATTTTGGTGATGTTGAATTTAAGGAATATGATTCGCTTGATTGGCTGTATACAACAGTACAGGAGTATACAAAGACATGCTATTCAGATGTTATTGGACAAACAGATATTGATAAAGCCTTTCAACAGATAGCAAATATATGTATTTTAACTCCCTTTAATAAAGGCCCATGGGGTGTGGTAGCATATAATACAATTATTGAAAAGCAATTAAAGCCATCAATAAATGATGAATGGTATCATGGAAGGGTTGTTATGGTAACTGCCAATAACTATAATCTTGAAGTGTACAATGGCGATACAGGGATTTACAATGGCAATGATAATATGGTGTATTTTAAAACAGCAGATGGTTTTAGAAAAATCCATACATCACTTTTATCTGACTATATGCCTGCATATAGCATTACAGTACATAAAAGTCAGGGTTCGGAATTTAATCATGTGGTATTAATTTTGCCCCATATTGATATTGCCTACAATGAGCACTGGAAGATGCTGTTAACACGGGAACTTTTATATACTGCTGTTACACGAGCAAGAAAGCATTTGACCATACTTGGCAATAAGCAAATTGTGTTAGATATGATGAAAAATCCTACAAAACGTACATCGGGAATTCGACAGCGATTATGGGTGATGTAGAAAAAGATTTTGGCCAATAACTATAGTGGTTCACTATAAAAAAATATGAAGTAATTGGCAAAGAAATGGGATTGAAATAAAATATAAGCAATAAGTTAAGTTTATGAACAGTTCTTTGAAAACTGTATAAATAGAAGGGGTTTACGGTTCCGCCAACCCAGGGATGTGACATAAAAGGGCATTTTTGTGGTAGGTTGGCGGCAATGAAAGTGCTGGAAATTCCAGGCTTTATAAGTGTTTTATAAAAAAGTGCCAACATTTTTACTCAATTTGTTGGGGAGGTTGGCGGAAAAGGGCTTGAAAACGCTTGAAATTCCAGAGGTTAGGATCCCAAGGTAGGAAAACTTCCCCGCTGATAGGGGGTTTCAATAATGTCACCCCTCCGGGGTTTAATGGCGTGTCATTTCGCTAGGTGGTTACAATAATGTCACCCCTCCGGGGTTGGGTGGTGTGTTACTAAGCTTGAGGTTACAGTAATGTCACCCCTCTGGGGTTTGGTGGCGTGTCATTCCGCTGGGTGGTTACAATAGTGCTACCCACTCCGTGGGTTGGAGGGTGTGTTACTCAGCTTGAGGTTATAGTAATGTCAACCTTCTGGGGATTGATGAGGCGGTTGTATGGTGCTATTACAATAATGTTACTCGCTATGTGGGATGGGTTGTGTTATGTTATAATCAGCTTAAAGTTACAATACTATCATCACTTCCGGGGATTGGCGAGGTGGTTGTATGGCACTATTACAGTAATGTCACCCCCGCTGGGGGTTGTATAGATGATTATATTTCGCAGTTACAATAGTGTCACCCACTCCGTGGGTTTGGTGGTGTGGTACTCAGATTGAGGTTACAATAATGTCATCCCCTCCGGGGATTGATGAGGCGGTTGTATGGCACTATTACAGTAATGTCACCCCCGCTGGGGTTTTGTAATGTGGTGATATAGTGCTTGTTATAAAATAGTATAACCCACTTTGTGGGTTAAGGAGCAGAGAAATTATGTGGGTCAATACATGTGTTGTTTTGAAAATATAAGGTAATAGATATAGTGTGTAAACACTGATTTGAAGGAAACAGTTCTGTTAATAGGGATTGTGATACAGGCACCACGATACATGTAATAAATGCACACACGGTGAACGTATTGGGAAATAAATCATCTGACAGGGGATTGAGTCATAAGCTTTTAGTGGTTGTGAAAGAAGTTAGAATGTTGTTATAAAACAACCTCTGCTTGTGTTTTAACGCAGAGGTTTTTTATTTTTTTCATAATAAAACATAAGATATATAAATTGGATGTTGGTAATTATATACAAATTGCAATGAAGAAAAAGTCTTGAAAAAAAGACATGTTTATATAATTCTCCATCTGTATGCATAAATTACGTAATATACAATTGCTAGAACGTGAGGATAATTCATGAACATACTCATTTATGGTGGTGGTGCTGTTGGGTTGGGTTTAGCACGTAGCCTTATTACAGCAGGCAATGAGGTAATTATCATTGATGTTGAGCCAACGGTGAGCGTACTGAAAGAAAAAGGCATTGTACAAACTGGAGTATTAGGGAATTTTACTATACAACCCGGAGTATTTAAAGTCTATGATTCGTTGGGAAAAATAGGTAATATCAAAATTGATTATGTCTGTGTTTGTATTAAATCATACCTTTCAGGAACTATCGCACAAGAGTTAAAACAATACGAGCATAAAATTGGTACATGTCCCATAGTGTTGTTTCAGAATGGATGGGGCAATGCCGAGCAATTTATTCAATACTTTGAAAAAGATAGAATCTTTAATGCACGGGTAATGACTGGATATATTAAGCCTGAGTTTCACCATGTTGACATCACGGTTCATGCTGATGCAATCCATATGGGTTCATTGTACGGTGGAGATAATAAAAAGTTACTATCGCTTGCCAACGAGTTAACAAAAGGTAGGATGCCTGCAGAAATAGCAGCTGATGTGGGTAAAGATATATGGGCAAAGATGCTGTATAATTGCGCACTCAATCCATTAGGTGCTCTTTTTAATGTACCGTATGGTGAGTTAGGGAAGTCTGAATATACAAAAGCCATTATGAATGATATTTTCCATGAGATATTTGAAACCATGGATAAGGCAGGATACACCACCCATTATAAAAATGCAGAGGAATATATTGAAGTGTTTTACTCTAAATTGTTGCCTTCTACGGGCGAACACCGCTCATCGATGCTTCAGGATATGCAGGCAAAGCGCCGTACCGAGATTGATGCATTGAACGGAGCTGTTGTTTCATTGGCTAAACAGCTTGGTGTTAAAACGCCTGTTAATGAAGTAATAACAGGGTTAATTAAATTTATTGAAAATAAATATATGTAACACAATATTGTACTGGTTATATATCAGGCTAAAACTTTTATTTGCTGAGTAACGGTACAAAGGAATAATTAAAAGTCTTTTTTTAAATAAAATTTATTTTACTCAATATGTTGGTGATATTCATATGGAAAAAATAGAATACCTTTCAGAAAAGCAGAAAAAACAATTAGAAAAATATTTGCAGCCATCACTCAATAAGGATGCACTCACATTAGAACAGTTAGATGGTTTTTTATTTTGTCTATCCATTTCATCGCCATTTATATCATTAGAAGAGATTATTGCATCAATTTTTGGAAGCTCCAGCCCTGTATTTAATTCATTTCAAGATGTAAGCACATTTAATGAATATCTATTGCAAGCTCAAAATGCATATACTCATGCTTGGAATAATAATAAACTGGTATTCCCATTTAATATTACCGAAAAAAAAATGACAAATGACTTGATTCATTTAGTTCAGGATTGGTGTTATGGATTTGTACGGGGTGTTATCCTTAATTATAACGATTGGATGCCACCTGATGAACAAATACTTAAGATATTACAAATCACACAAGAGCATGTGTATACGTCTTTTTTCCTGATATATATGACAGCATATGTCTTGTATCCGGATAAATTGCCTCTGAGCAAAGAGATGGTAGAAAAGGAAGGAGTTGATAAATTTAAACAAGAGCTTGCAGATAATATTTTGGCACTTCCTGTGGCTGTAGAAGTACTTGTCCATTATGGGAAACATTTAAGAAATAACTATCTTAAAGGAAAAAGAATGCAGGAAAATTTTTATCAGTCTGCAAAAGTAGGACGCAATGATCCATGTCCCTGTGGTAGTGGAAAGAAATATAAAAAATGCTGTGGGAAAGTGTAAAGCATGGTTAAAACAATTGCTTCGTTACTATCGCTTTTGCTTGTTACAAATTTTGTTCCCACACGCAGTACGCAGGGCAAAGATTACATTATCTGTGGCAATAATACTCAGCAAAAAATATACTATGCCACCAGCAGCAATTTTAGCAAAAACCATAAAGGTGAAAAAGCATTAGATGATGATGAAGAAACCTCATGGATTTCAAAGCAGGGTGGCGATCAGTGGATTGAAATAGATTTTGGTGTAAAACGCATAATGACTGATATTGAAATTACTGCGGGGACCAAAGATAATTACAACACCATAACCTATTGTATTCTCCAGTTTATGTATGATGGAAAATGGTTTGATTATTCGCGAATCAACTTCATTCAAAAAGATAAAAAAAATTTTTTTAAAGATAGCAAATATCAAAGGAATGTCAAAGTACATTTAAAGGGTATTGATGCAAGCACTTTTAGAATATTTATACCTCAGGATGCAACCATTGATGGGTATGCCGCAATAGCTGAGATTGCAGTCTTTGCAGGTACCGCTAAACTACAATATTTTGATAAACGATTGTATAATCTCTGTTTTCCCATAAAAAATGGATTATTTCCTGAAAATGATTCCGGCTATCCCAATGCACCTCGAGGGTATCGTGGGGGAATTCATTATGGGCTTGATATCTTTTATTATTTCAATGAAGACAATTTCCTGCCAATTCCTGTGGATGAAAATACACCAGTGTTAGCTTGTGGGGATGGTATAGTGGTGCGTGCAGATACTGACTATATGCCCCCTTCTGAGGAGGAATGGAAGTCCCTATCGCAATACTATCAAAAAAATCCAGCAACTTTCATAAAGCGTTCGTTTGGCGGAAGGCAGGTGTGGATTGATCATAAAAATGGAGTGCTCTCGACGTATAACCACCTGTCAAAAATTGATGAATCAATAAAGGTTGGTGTACGGGTAAAAAAAGGGCAGCGTATAGGCTGGGTGGGCAATTCAGGTTTGCTTGGTGAAGCACAGGGACAAAAGTGGGGACAGCACCTGCACTTTGAATTGTGGGTGGATGGCATTTATTTAGGATATAATATGAATCTTGTTGATATAAAGCGTTATCTGCGCTGGATTTTTGCAATACGTGATATGGAGGAAAACTGATGACGGATATTAAAAAACGAGCATACCAGTTTATAATCCTTTTTGGGATCATTAGCCTTTTGGGTGACATCATCTATGAAGGCGCTCGAAGCGTCAATGCACAATATTTAAAAGAATTGGGTGCAAATGCGTTGTGGGTTGGTGTTGTTGCTGGATTGGGTGAGTTTATAGGATATGCCATACGGCTTGTTTCAGGTTATTTAAGCGATAGAACCAGGGCATACTGGCTGTTTACTTTTATTGGGTATGGGCTTTTAATTTCGGTGCCGCTTTTGGCGCTCACAGGCCTATGGCAGGTGGCTGCGCTTTTAATGGTTGCGGAGCGTTTAGGGAAAGCACTTCGTAGTCCGGCAAAGGATACAATACTTTCACAGGTGACAGCACAGGTTGGGCGGGGCCTTGGCTTTGGACTGCATGAAGCAATGGACCAAATTGGAGCTATTGCAGGACCGCTGATCTTTACAGCCATCTTTGCATATATAGTTGATTACAATTTAGGTTATTCTATTATGTGGATTCCCTTTGTACTTCTTATTGTGGTACTTACCATAGCCAGGGTGCTTGTTCCCCATCCAGAAACATTTGAAACAAAAACAACGCAAAACTCCGGCCCTGAGGCTCTGACCACAACATTCTGGCTTTACACTGCATTTTCTGCATTTGCCATTGTTGGTTTTGCAAGCTTTCCGGTTATTGCCTATCATTTAAAATCGCAGCACATTGTTGCTGATATGACCATACCACTTCTGTATGCAATTGCAATGGGTGTAGATGCAGTATTTGCGATAGTTGTTGGTAAACTTTATGACAAAAAGGGATTGAAAGTTTTATTATTAATTCCAGTGGCGTCGGCGATAGTTCCTGTACTGGCCTTTGCTTTTAATTGGATAGTAGTGAGCATTGGCATTGTTATGTGGGGACTGGTGATGGCAATACATGAGACGATTATGCGTGCAGCAATAGCTGATCTTACTTCGCTCAAGAAAAGAGGTACAGGATATGGAATATTCAATACAGCATACGGTTTGAGTGCTTTTATTGGTGCAAGTATAATGGGGTGGTTATATGAGCATAGTATTGCCTATATTATAACATTTGCAATTGTTGCAGAGTGTATTGCGTTGGTGTTGTTTATTTTTATACAGCGTTCTATGGCTTCACGAACTCAATAATGTATTGACAGGGATGATAATGTGTACTATATTCAATATATACTATGTATAGTGAGGTGTTATGGCTCTGGAACAAAAAGATTTTGAGTTGATAGAAAGCTATTTAAAAGATAATCTGGCGCGCATATTAGCTGAGCAGAGCCTGGCTAAACCACCGGTGGTATACGAGATAGAGTTACGCGAGCGTATGGTGCGGGTAGAGGAAGAGCTGAAGCATCAGCGAGAGTTGATGCAAAAAGGCTTTGAATTAATGGAAAAGCGCTTTGAACTGGTAGACAAACGCTTTGAGCAGGTAGACAAACGCTTTGAACAAGTAGACAAACGTTTTGAGCAAGTAGACAAACGCATTGAGCTACTCGAAAAGCGTATGGAATTATTAGAAAACAGGTTTGATCTTTTAATCAAGCGATTATATCAATTTATGATATGGACATTTGGGCTGATTGTTTCGGCAACAAGTGTGATTATAGCATTTATTAAATTATAATCCTTTAATAAATTAAAATAAAAATTATAGCAATTAAGCTTTTATGAAACTTAAACTTATTTCCTGGAATGTGAATGGAATCAGAGCTGTATACAAAAAAGGCTTTTCCCAGTGGTTTGTATCAGAAAAGCCCGATATCCTTTGCTTGCAAGAGACCAAGGCATCTGCAGACCAGTTCCCTGAAGAATTAAAAAATATTGATGGATATCATTTGTTTACAGTTGAAGCGCAAAAAAAAGGATATAGCGGAGTAGCTCTTTATTCTACATTAAAACCAGAAAAAATAGAAACAGGTTTTGGTATTGAGCGCTTTGATACTGAGGGTCGTATATTAATAGCACATTATGATACATTTGTACTGTACAACATTTATTTTCCTAATGGTAAAGCTTCAAAAGAACGCTTACACTATAAAATGGACTTTTACGATGCTTTTTTAGACCATGCTGAAAGTGTGCGCAAAAAAGGCAAAAGCATTGTGATGTGTGGTGACGTCAATACTGCGCATAAAGAAATAGACTTAGCCCGCCCAAAAGAAAATGAGAACGTATCAGGATTTTTACCTGAAGAGCGTGCCTGGATAGATACATTTATTGCTAAAGGGTATACTGATACATTCCGGTTGTTTATAAAAGAAGGTGGGCATTATTCCTGGTGGGACTATAAAACAAAAGCCCGTGAACGGAATATAGGCTGGAGAATAGACTACTTTTTTGTAAGCAATGATCTTGTACCAAAGGTAAAAGATGCATTTATCCTTGATACAGTAGAAGGTTCAGACCACTGTCCTGTTGGTATAATTTTAGAAATTTAAATGAGATGTTTACGTTGCTGCTTATTTGTTTAGAGTATCTATAGCAACATTAAAGCATTGACCATATGAACTAGAAAGAAAATCATAGGTATAGAATATTGTGTTTACAATAATCCCTTATACATCCCCCCATCAATAAGAATAGTTTGCCCATTTATATAACCAGCTTTTTCTGATGATAAAAATGCAACCAATGCAGCAAACTCTTCAGGAGTACCAATGCGCTGTAATGGTATTTCTGAGGCAAAACTGGCAAGTGCTTTTTCATATGTTGTGTTTTCCTGCTGTGCTTTCAATTCAATGAGGCTTTTTAATCGGTCAGTGAGGATGTATCCAGGAGCTACAGCATTTGCAGTGATGTTATATTTGCCATATTGATTGGCAATACTTTTAATAAATGCAACAACGCCAACACGAGATACATTAGATAAAACCAGATTATCCAGCGGTTGCTTCACTGTAATAGATGTTGAAGCAATGATTCTCCCATATTGTTTTTGTTGCATAACAGGCAAAAAAGCATAGATGAGGTTTATAGCACTTATTACATTCAATTCAATTGCGTTTTTATAGTCTTCAGATGAAAAATCTTTGATAAATCCTGCTGGTGGCCCGCCCGCATTGGTAAAAAGTATATCAACAGTATTACATTGTTTAAACACAGCATCTTTAAGTTTTTCAATATCATCTGGTTTTGTTACATCACACGCAAGTGCAATGACTTTGTTACCAGTTTTGGCCATAATTTCTTCTGCAGTGTTTTGTAACAGGTTACTATCGCGTGAGCAAATAACGCATACGGCACCTTCTTTTGATAGAGCTAAAGCCACTGCCTTACCTAAACCTTTGCTTGCTGCGGTAATAATAGCCACTTTGCCGGTTAGTTGTAAATCCATTGTGATCTCCTTTTATAAACAGAATTTGTTTTGACTTTTTTAACACATTCAGTAAGATTTTAAACAATCATTATATACTATTATATATTGGAGGTTATATGAAGCGTAAAGTTTTTTTTGTTGTTATTGTGCTTTTTATACTTGCATCCTTCGTTTACTCAATGGATGAGAAAAAGGGGATGATTTATCAAACATTTAAAGCTTTTCCTGGTACACCTGGGGATCCGTTCACGCTGCTGTATCCGCTGGAAGTTACTGGGAATGGCAAACTACGGGTGTACGTGCAGGTAACGAAGGGTAATAAAAACGATGTTGTTAAAGCTACATTGGTAGATATTAGATCTTTTGACAAAGTTGAACCCAATTTGTGGGAAAAATGGATACAATTTGAAGATAAATATGTGCCATCAGTATTATTTTTACGAGTTAAAAATGCAAAATTTCTATATGATAATTTAAAATATAATGTAAAAAAGTTTTTAGGGAAAAAAGATAAACCGCCAAAATGGTACCATGGATCTGATATTGCAAGGAGTGGTAATAATGGCCGAATAGAACACATCATAGATGATAAAGAACTGATGGAAACTGAAGGGAAGTATGTTGTAATTCTGGAAAATGAAAATAACACTCAGATAGAGGGTACTATTCTTATAGATTTCCCCGGTGAAATCTTTGATGTTGAACGCAGTTTGTGGGAAACTATTCCTAATAAGGCTGACCTGTTGGTGAAGGATATTTCATTAGCACGAGGCAATCGCATAGTTGTAACGGTGGCTAAAGATCAGGGATGGATGCCAGATGCGCTGTGGAAATTAACAGGTGATAAAGCAGTAAAATTACAAATTACAGTTGGTGACACCGTTATAGAAAAAGACCTTCCCGAGTTTGATCCGCAGCGTAATTTAAAATATGGTGAAGTAAATTATACAGTTCCTGATATTACCATTACTGAAGATACAGCAGTAACAGCGTTTATTGATGCAACAAATAAAGTGGTAGAACGAAACAAAGCAAATAATAAAAAGACTATGACGTTGAGTCCCCAAGAAAAGCAGGGTGGTGCCCGGCAAAAATAATGACAAATAATGATAATTAAAAAGTACTTTTATAAGGCCACAGGTGTATAGGGATATCGCATCTGTGGCCATATTTTTTGGTAATACATATTTTAAGTATGATCATTTGAGTTTTTTGTTGAAACAAAAGAAAGTTTAGTATATAATAATATACTAAACTATTAGTATTTTCTAATACCATATAGTAGAAAGATTTAACACGAGGTTTGTTCTATGCCGGTATATGAGTTTAAATGTAATGATTGTAATGCTACCTTCAGCGAATTAAGAAAAATGGGGGATACCAAAGCGCCCCAGTGTCCGTATTGCCATGGGGCCAATACTGAAAAAATATTTTCTGTATTTGCAAGTAGCAGTGTAAAAACATCATGTTCAACCACATCAGGTGGTGGATGAGGCATATAACGCTTACCCGTGTGGTAAGTTTGGGCGATAGTTACCGGGGATTTTAATTCATTAAGAAAAATTTTATTACTTTTCGTTATTGAATACCTTTCCCAATTTTATAATAACGTTGTCCCAATTACATTGGGATGAATTCTTCCTGATACTTGATATTGCTTCCCGTCAAAGTCAAGACTTGGAATAACGGAATGGTATCCATATTATTGCGAGGTACATAGTGCTGAAGCAATCTTATCCGTCCGACGTTATTGCTTCACTTTGTTTGCAATGACTGAATTTTGTCTTGTCATTGTGAGGCACAAAGTGCCGAAGCAATCTCATCCGTATGACAGGATTGATTCGCTTCGCTTGTAATGACGGAATTTCAACTATTTCATTGCGAGGTATAAAGTGTCGAGGCAAACTCATCCGTAAAAAGGGATTGCTTCACTTTGTTCGCAATGGTGGAGTGGCAACCATGTCATTGCGAGGCACGCAGTGCCGAAGCAATCCCTTTATTAAAATGAGATTGTATCACAATAAAGTAGAAACTCGCAGTGATACATTTCGTTCTGCATATATTAAATACCAAAAGACATTAATTCAAGATTATCTAAGAAGAAAATTATACACAAATTCACTCGTACAAAACCAAAAACACACTTTATAAAATAAGTAATCTACCTAAGTTTTATTATTACTTCCATTTCGTGGTTTAGATGGATTTATGTTCATTATCATTATCCAATACGGTGTATCACTGTACAATACCAATTCTATAATTGATTTTTCATAACCTCTATTGAAGAGATTCCATAATAAGGTGCCGCATAAAACAAATGAAGTGTCCTATTTTGATACTTTGCAATGTTATTATTTGTATATAAGAAGATAGATGCAGGGATAGGAGAAAACAAAAAATTGCATTTGAGAAAAACACCCACGTACGTATAAATACCCGTTCACGGACGTTGAAATGATTGAAATTTTTATATGCGGTTTTACAGGAATAACAAAGTGTTTTGCTTCTAACGTGAATTTACATTATTATTTTTTTAACATACATTTTGTAGTTGCAATTTGTTCTAATAGTAGTAGTGTTGTGTTATACATATACTTTGGAGGAAACATATGAATATAGAAACGACTACCTGCATTGCCTATGAACACTTAGAACTTTTTCAATTATATGCCGCTGTGTACAAATTACCGCTTCATACTTTTATTATAAATTTCATAAACTATGTGCTTTCGTATAAACGGATCCCGGTGAAAAGCTATAAACGGTTACAGTATAGAAAGCGATATCAATCCTGGAAGCGGGTACATCTATATTTGTACGAGAATGAGTATGAGTTTGTGATGGATGTGCGGAAAGTTTGTAAGATGTCATTAGCTAAGGTTATAGCCTATTGTGTGGAAAATTATCTTTTTGATTATCTTGCTGCGTTAGACAGTGAAGATAATACCGATAACTATCGCTTTAGTGGCTACACATTTTCATTTTATCTTGAAGAAGGCATCCCTTGTTGTCAATTTTATTGGGGACCACCACCAGAATTGGTGAAACTTGCCACCCAATAGCCTCTAAAACTAACGGATACCTACTCAATAGATATTATATAAGAATGTTGCTTATAACGTTTTCAACCATATATGTTAGTACATTATATCTACTTACGTTTATCGATTGCATTAGCATTATGAATACTTTTAGCCAACTCCAATCTATGTATATAGTGCCTTCAATATCACAGTGATGAGCATTGCAAGAGTGTCAGGATTTGCTTTATTTGCTGCTTTTACACGTGTTCATACAATTTTTACTGCTAGCGGCTAATCGCAAACTTTCATTTCTACTATACCAGATAGTGCAATAAATTAAGTTTTATTATGATCTATATCATCACACAAATTTAGAGCAACAATAGAAATTTTTGATATACATTTTGCTTCTTTTAAAATACAGATTTGCTTAATTGATCTGTTTCAGACAATTTATCCTTCATGCTACAAGTTTTATGTTTTACAATATGCTGTGTGGTAATGTGTTCAATTGTTATATGACCACGTATATATGTTTTTCTTTACAAACATTATGCATTCATATTATTATTTTTGTGAATAGATTAAGTAAGTTTGATTGATACACTTATTCTTGATATTTAATTAATAGATTTTCTAAGATTTCCTGATGAATGGCATAGTAAGTATATGATATTTTTAAAAAGGAGATTCTATAACAATGAAGCGATTCTTTATCATGTCGTTTGTTTTTCTTTTTGCAACAACCCTGTGTAGTGCAAAAACTGATTATAGGCAGAAGATGCGTGAGCTTGTTATAGCGATAAGTAAAGAGGCAAAAAAACACAATCCACAGTTTTTAATTATAGGACAAAATGCATTGGAGATAGTAACCCTAAATGGAAAACCAAATGGTAGAGTTGCAAAGGACTATATCAATGCATTGGATGGTACTGGTATTGAAGAGCTTTTTTATGGATATGAAAACAAAGATGGGGTAAAGACTCCAGCAAACGTTACTCACTATTTTCTATCGTACTTAGCTGTATTTACTAAATACAAAAAAACTGTACTGGTTATAGATTATTCCAAAACTATAACACAGGCACATGACTCATATACCCGATCATTGCAAAAAGGATTCATCTCTTTTCAGACAAATCGTGCGTGTTCTATTATTCCACAGTGGATGTTCATTAAAAATGAAGAACCGGTTACAGAATTAAAACATGCAAAAAATTTTTTGTATATAATAAATCCTGAAAATTTTAAAAGCAAAGATGAATTTTTACAGGCACTATCGCACACATGGTATGATGTACTTATTGTTGATGCATTTTTTGGGGATGAGCTTTTAAGTAAAGCTGATGTTGAATATTTACAGAAAAAGCCAAATGGTGCACGCCGCCTTGTTATTGCATATATGTCCGTGGGCGAGGCAGAGGATTATCGCTATTACTGGAAGAGTGAGTGGAATAAAAATAAGCCTGCATTTTTAGAAAAAGAAAATCCTGACTGGAAAGGTAATTACAAGGTGCGCTACTGGAATGCACAGTGGCACCAGATTATATATGGTGGTGGGAATAATCAAAATTTTATTGACAGTTATATAGGAAAAATAATACATACAAGTTATGATGGTGTGTATATGGATGTGCTTGATGCAGCAATGTATTTTGAAGAGAAAAAATAAAAAATATGTTTGATTTTGTTGCCAATTACATTTATTATTTAAGCACCATTTTTACTAAGTTTGTGAATACTATTATACTGAATAATAGCTTAGGAGGGTATATATGAATTTACTTAAAGGAAAATTCAATAGCTTAAAAATGTTTTTAGCAACTGTGGTTGGGTCAATTGCTGCGTTTGCAATAATTGTATTAATTATTATTTCTTACAATGCTGCCTATAATGCACTGGAAAAGTCATATATTAATCAAATGAACAATATCAATGACAGCATTAACTTAACTTTGAAAAGTTTTTTTGAGCAGCAAATTACTATAGCAGAATTGTTTGCATCTAAAAACTCTGTGCGTAATGCACTCATTACCGGTGATTATACCCAGGTCACTCGGGAGATGGAAATATTTTTTAAAAATAATACAAAATATTATGAAAATATTTTTATTGCTACTGCAGAACGGGACCCTGTTATTTTAGCAGCTGGCGCACCGGGAGCTGCAGGCATTAAATATCGTGCAGCAGGATATGAAAAAGCTATCGATGAGGCAATGCAGGGTAAAGTGGGGTTAAGCAAACCAAATAAATCACCTGTGAGTGGATTGCCGGTAATACTGATACAGGTTCCTGTTAAACATGAAGGAAAAATAATTGGTTTATTTGGGCTACCTGTTGAATTGGGAAAATACTGCTATGATATAGTAAAAGATGTAAAGATAGGTGAAACAGGGTATCCATTTGCTGCTGACCTTGAAGGGATGACATTTGCTCACCCTGATAAAGAACAAATATTAAAGTTAGATTTAACCAAAATGGATTTTGGGCAGGAAATGCTTAAAAATCCTGATAAAACTGTTATACGATATGTATGGCAGGGTAAAGATAAAATGCTGGTGGCTATACGTAATAAAGAATTTAACTATATTATTGGTTCTACCATGTTTTTGTCCGATATTTCTGATGCTGCACGTTCCATGGCAGCAGTTATGGTGCTGTTTGGTCTCATAATGATAGCAGGTGCAGTAATTGGCATTTATTATATTATTGCAATGCGTTTAAATCCATTAGAACGGCTTAAAGCAATAGCAGGCGCTCTTGCCGGTGGCAATGTGACCATGCGCTATGAAGGGAAATTATATAACGATGAAGTTGGTGATATGGCTAAAGCTATCAATAATACTATGGATAACTTGGAGCGTCTTGTTGCAGAAGTCAAAGTAGCGGTAAGTAATCTAACACAGGCAGTCAATGAGATAGCAAATGGTAATGAAAATCTGTCGCAGCGCACATCAGAGCAGGCATCATCTCTTGAAGAGATAGCAGCAACCATAGAAGAAGCAACCGCAACCATCAAACAGAATGCAGAGCATGCAACACGGGCAAATCAGATTGCCGAGAAGACAAGCGAGCTTGCCAAAAATGGCAACAATTTAGTTAGTGATGCGGTAGTAGCCATAAACGAGATCAATGCATCAAGTAAGCGCATTGGTGAGATATTAACGCTTATCAATGAGATATCATTCCAGACAAATTTGTTGGCCTTAAACGCAGCGGTTGAAGCAGCGCGAGCAGGAGAGCAGGGCAGGGGTTTTGCTGTGGTGGCTGGTGAGGTGCGCAACTTAGCACAGCGTTCGGGTAGTGCAGCAAAAGAAATTGGCGAGCTTATCCGTGATTCACTGGATAAGATTGATACAGGGACAACACTGGTAAACAAGAGCGGTGAAGCATTAAAAGAGATTATGCAGTCAATACAGGAGTTGTATAAAACTATAACCGAGATAGCTACAGCAAGCGACGAACAGAAACAGGGTATTGACCAGATTAATGTAGCAGTATCGGATTTAGATACTATGACACAGCAGAATGCGGCACTGGTGGAAGAGACAGCCAGTGCAAGCGAGGAGATGGCAAATCAGGCACAGGAGCTTGCAAGCATGATGGAACGGTTTGTAATACGTGAAGAAATAAGTGAAAAAGTATTTGGGAGCAAGCACAAGGAATTGCATTTGCACGCAGCGGATGCAGGGAAGAAGGCGGCAGTGAAGAGAATGGAAAAGCCAAAGGTAAAAGAAGAAAAGAAAGAAGCACCATTATCAGAGGAAAAGAAAGAAAAAGGTCCTAATAATAAGCTTATAGATGATGGATTTGAAGAGTTTTAATAACGGTTATTGGAGGAAAATACATGGCGGATGATGCCATAAAGCAGGTTTTTTTGGCTGAGACAAAGGAACTGCTGGAAAACTTAGAAAATGATATAGTCCGTTATGAGGAAACAAAAGATCCTGAACTCATCCATTCAATATTCAGGTATGTGCATACATTAAAGGGTGGTTCGGGGATGGCAGGGTATGAGGACGTATATCAGTTTACTCATGCCCTGGGGAATATTCTGGATTCAGTGCGAAATGGTGTGCTTCCCATGAATGACCTTTTAGCGGATATAGTATTTGCCAGCATTGATGTAATCAGATTGCGCCTGTATTCTGAAGAAGATCCATCAAAGTTTGAAGAAAAGTTTGCAATATTACAAGCAAAAATTAATGATATTGAATCAATTCTTCAGATAAAAGAAGAAAAAACAGTTAAAGAAGAAAAAACTGAAGAAATACAGCCAGTCTATAACTTTTTCAGGGTAAAAGCTAAATTCAGGGAAGATATATTTAAATCGGGCATTGATCCGCTTATCATCATTGAAGACTTAGCTTCTTTAGGAAAGATTGTTGAGTTACGCGTCAACCGTAATGATGTGCCGCTACTTGAAAATCTTGATCCTGAAAAATGTTATCTTTCCTGGGATGTTATCCTTAAAACCAAAAGCAAAGAAGAAGCTCTTGATGATGTATTTATTTTTGTGCGTGATGATAATGAAATTACCATAACCAACGTAACCAAAAATTATGTGGCACAGCCTGTAGTAGAGGATGTCCCCAAATTGGGCGAGTTATTATTGTCAAAGGGCATGCTTACTGAAAAAGAGTATGACGATGTATTGAGTGAGCATGAAAAGACAAAGAAAAAAGTTGGGGAGATAGCTGTTACCAAAGGATATGTAGAGGACAATGATATATCATTGGCACTCAAGGAGCAGGAGAGTATTAAGAAACATTTGAGTACTTCAACATTGAGAGTTGATGCCAAAAAGGTTGATAACCTCATGAACCTTTTGGGTGAAATGGTCATTGGTTTTTCGGGGATTAAACGTATAGCTGAAGAGATAGAAGATGAAAAGGCATATCGGTTAAACAATGCTCTGTATGGTGTTGACCGCATCATCCGTGAATTTCAGGAACATCTTATGCGAATCCGCATGGTCCCTATTGGGCCCGTGTTTGAGCAGTTCAGGCGTTTTATCCGTGATACAGCAAAATCCCATGGGAAAGTCATTCACCTGGAAATTGCAGGTGGTGATACTGAGATCGATAAAACAGTCATTGAACGCATCAATGATCCGTTAAAGCATCTAATACGCAATGCGATAGATCATGGAATAGAAAGCCCCCAACAGCGCCAGGCCAAAGGGAAGCCTCAGGAAGGTACAATAGTGCTGAAAGCATATCATCAGGAAGGAAATATTTTTATTGAGATAAGCGATGATGGTCAGGGCATTGATAGAGAGAAGGTGCTGCAAAAGGCTATATCATCAGGAATTGTAAGTAAACATGAGGATTTGCCGGATGTAAAAATATATGATTTCCTTTTTGCCCCCGGTTTTTCCACTGCCGAATCAGTTGGGGATCTTTCTGGAAGAGGTGTGGGGCTTGACGTGGTCAAAACCAACATTGAAGCATTGCGTGGTAGTGTTGAGGTGTTCAGCGAAGCCGATAAAGGAACAACATTTAGAATCAAGCTTCCTTTGACACTGGCAATAATAGATGGAATGCTGGTAAAGGTGGCGCATGAAACATTCATTATTCCAATACTTTCAATAATTGAAAGCGTCAAACCAGGAAAAAAAGACATAAAAACTGTTGAGAATAAGGGCGAAGTTGTTCATGTCAGGGGTGAATATGTCCCTTTAGTCAGGCTTCATAGAGAATTTAAATTGCCCCAAACTATTGAAAATCCATGGGATGGCCTTGTGGTCATTGTTGAGTCAGAGGGGAAGGCATTAGGGCTTGTTGTTGATGAACTTGTTGGTCAGCAACAGATTGTAATAAAGAGCCTGGACAGGGAAATAACTTCTTCCCGAGCAATATCCGGTGCAGCAATATTGGGTGATGGAACTATTGCCCTGATTATTGACGTACATGGTTTTGTAAGTTCGTAACCATAGTTCAGGACTAACAGGATATGATGAATGTAATTGCCCACGAACAATCCATCAAGGAACATTATGATTACCTCAAAGAGTTAAAAGGTAATACTGGTGCTCTGTTTTCTGAACTGATCCAGCACTTTACAATAACTAATAAGCGGATCGATGAATTCTTTTCCATGATCCGCCCTTATGTATATTATTTTTATTCCACTGATGAAAACCTTCCTGATACTTTTTTGCATGATGTTATAATTGGTACCAACAACGAGATGAATGGGTATATTGATACCATTGTGAAATATATGATAGCTGATAGGGAAACCAATAAGGAAGTGGAGAATGCAATTAATAAAACACTAACGTTGAGTAATAGCGTTGCTATGATACTGGATGCAGTGGAAGCAATTGATTTATATGCAAAAAACACCATGATAATTTCCATTAAGGCAGGTGAAGAAGGCTCTACGCTTACAACCATAGCAGTGGAGATGTCACATTTAGCTGATATGGTTAATGATGTTTCCAGTGAATTCCAGGAAATTATTGTATATTTGGATGGATTACGGACAAAATTTAGCAACACCTGTCAGACAGTTGATATTATTATAGAAAACTATCTCACACATTTGCAGATTAAGATGAATAACACAATCCGTGAAATTATTGATCATCAGAAGAAGCTATCATATAATGTTGAGTCAATTGTTAGTTTTGCTGATAAGTTAAAAAGCAGTATCCACAAAATATTACAGGAATTTCAAGTAGAGGATATATTCCGCCAGGATATTGAAAAAATATTATTTACCATTGAAGCGCTGGATGACGGTGGCATTGATGACAGTGAAAAGGATATACTCCTGTGGGGGATGTATCAAAAGTTGCTATCGCTACGGCATGACCTTATGCATTTATATACCACTACAGGGGAAAACCTATATACAATGAAAAGTAATGTTGAGGTGATAGCAAACGATTATACAAAAGCTTCCGAAACAGTATTTGAAGGTGATGAATTTGCCATTGAAAAAGTATATAATTCACTGGAAATGTTACAACACGAAACTATACAGTACATAGAAGATATTCTTGCCAAGAAGTCTTCATTGCTTGAGATATCCAGTGATGTATTGATGCAGTTACATAAGTTTCAGGAGTTTTTTAATAAAATACAGGATGTGGTGCGTAAGTTTGATGTGGTGAATATGTTAACACGGATTGAGCTTGCACGACATCAGCAGTTGCAGAAAACCATTGCTAGTTCGCTCAGTGATATTAGCATTATGCCAAAGAAGATTAAGAAAATAGTAGAGGAATCAGAAAATTTATACAAGGATGTTATTGCCACTATGGAGTCTACGTATCTAACATACAAAGAAGCTATGGCTATTCAAGATACCATATTGCAAAATTGTGTATCCAATTTAAAAAAGGTTTCATTAAAATTATATGAATCAAAAAAGTATTACATTGATATATCACAGCAGATTGAAAGAAATGTAAATAGTTTACAGCAATTCTTAAACGAAAAGTCAGAACAGATAGAAACCTTAAAGAATATTGAAGAGAATATAAAACTGTTTTGCGATATGCTTGATGCTGCAGGGGTTGAAAAAAATATGCCTGAAATAGAAAAGATTAATAAAACAGTGGATAATCTTACAATGCTGTATGGCACAGATTATAAAGGTTTGATGTTGGTTTCACTTTTAAAAGAATATTCAACTATAAAGACGGAGGACACGGTTATAGTTTTTTAATTATATTCCAAAAGAAGTATTGGATTAGGATTAATGGTATTGAATAGCTGGAGTTGGAAATTCATACTATAACATGTAACAAATTTATTGTAATGATGTAATAATGAAATGCCAGGCCTAATTCAGTATGACTAAAACCATGTGGTGTTTATACAGGGGGCAATAAATGTATATAATAGAAGTTGATGAATTTGTAAATGTCAAACATGTAAAGCAGTTTGCTGATGAAGTGTTAACGGTATTGCGTACTGAAAAAGATATTGTCATTGATTTTACTAAATCCAAGCGTTTGGATTTATCGGTTGTGCAGGTAATTTTATCGTTATTGAAAACAGCTAAGCAATTGAATAAAACTGTTAAATTTAAGGGAGTTAATGATACCATTAAAAAGCAATTAAAGCTATGTGGTGTTATACGTTAATTTTTGTTGTTAAGTATTATTGTGAAAAGTATATTATAGCACAGGGGACTTTGAAAGCTGTTATGGTTAATTAATAGTGAAGCAAAGTCAATACAATCATTTTTAAGAGGAGCTTTATATGAAGCATATTGTAATCATTGATGACTCACCAACTATACGGACAAGTGTTGAATATACACTCAAAGATTCAGGATATGGTATGGTTCATGCTGAAAATGGTGTTGATGCATTGAATAAAATAAAGGATTTACTTTCTAAAGGTGAAGAAATTGCCTTATGTATTGTGGATATTAATATGCCACAGATGGATGGCATTACGTTTATTAAAAAGTTCAGGGAAAATGATAAATTTACTCCGGTTGTGGTGCTTACTACAGAAGCTGAAGAAGAAAAAATACAGGAAGGTAAAAAAGCAGGTGCTTCAGGGTGGATGATTAAGCCATTTAAGGCTGAACAGCTTCAATCAGTAGTCCATAAATTTTTGCGATAAGGGGGGGTATATGAATGTTGAAAATACAACAATAGAAAACAAGCCTGATACTGCTTCATCAGAACAATTTGTTACTTTCATTATTGGCAATGAAACGTATGGAATAGAAGTTCTTAAAGTGCAGGAAATTATTGGGATGACACACATCACCCATGTCCCCAATACTCTTTCATTTATGAAAGGTGTCATTAACCTAAGAGGCTCAGTAGTACCGGTTATAGATATGCGGAAAAAAATTGGGATGGAGGAGATAGAGTATAATGCCTTCACGGTGATAATTATTACCGAAGTTAAAGGTAAGCTTATTGGGATGATCGTTGATTCAGTTCAGGATGTGGTTACTATCCCGGTGCAAAAAATTCAGGATACCATGCGCTTTACATCACATGTTTCAACAGATTATATTAAAGGGATTGGGCAGATAGATGACAATTTAGTCATTATACTGGATGTGGATAAGCTGTTAACAAGCGAAGAATTAGCTCATATTAAAACAACATAAAATAATTTAGGCAGGTATGTTGGGATGATACGGGTTTTTGATGCAACCATTAAACAGCCAGTTGTAATTCTGGTGCCGGGGGATTACTTTGCTGCAGAAAATCAGGTGCTTTCTACAATAGTTGGAAGTTGTTTTGTTGTATGCCTGTACGACTCTATAAAAAAAATTGGTGGAATGGGGCATTGTTTATTGCCGGTATTATCTTCATTACAAATGAAAAAAGAAGATATATACAATTATAATATTAATTTCATGGAGCATATTATCGGTCAGATGGTTAAGTTAGGGGCTGATAGAAAGAATTTTATTGTCAAGGTATTTGGTGGTACGGGGACATCATATAATCATAAATTTACTACCGATTTTATTTCTGAGTACTGTAAAAACGAAAACATGTCTTTAGATGCTATTGATATTGGAGGCAATTATCGCCGCAAACTTTATTTTTTTTGCAACACAGGTAAAGTCCACCGGTATTTAGTTGAAGCCAATGACTCAGTTTCAGAATTTATTAAAATGGAAAAAGAATTTATTGATAAAGTATTAACGGATAAAGTTCAATATGGTAATGTTATATTATTTGAATAATATATGAATACCCCCTTTTATCAACAGTTGGACCAGCAGGATTTTGATTACATTAGAAATATTGTGTATAGGGAATCAGGTATAAAGCTTTCTGAAATGAAGCGTGCGTTGGTCCAATCGCGTTTGTTGCGTAGAATGCGCGAGTTAGGCATGCAACGCTATGATGAGTATTGTGACTTCCTCAGAGAAAATTATGATGATGAAATAGAAAACCTTATCAACTGTATAACTACCAACAAAACAGAATTTTTTAGAGAGCATGAGCATTTTTCTATATTGCAAAGAATTGTTGAACAAGAACTATCGCACAAAAATATTGCTGTATGGAGTGCAGGCTGCTCAACTGGCGAAGAAGCTTACAGCATTGCCATTGTGTTGTTTGAGAGTAACTTTAAAAAACAATTTACTATCATTGCAACAGATATTGATACCAGAGTTCTTGAAACAGCACGCAGTGGCATATACCCACTGGAAGTTGTACAAACACTTGATATAAGTCTATTAAAAAAATATTTTTTAAAAGGCAAAGATCAGTATGATGGATATGCAAAAGTAAAAAATTTTCTGAAGGAAAAAATTTCATTTCAACATCTGAATTTGCTTGAAGACAACTATCGCCTCAAAGGGCATTTTGATATTATATTTTGCCGCAATGTGATGATTTATTTTGATAAAGATGTTCAGATCAAAGTATTAAAAAAATTTTATGATTATTTACCAAAAGGTGGCTATCTTTTTTTAGGGTATGCTGAAGCGATAGTTAGTGCCAATCTACCTTTTCATTATGTAGCCCATTCGGTATATCAAAAACGATAACACATAATGCTATAGCAGTGTTAAAAGGGGTAGCCATGTATATACGCAATTCACATAGATTGAAGAAGCCACTTAAAGTTTTGTATCCAGGTGATTGTTATGTTAGCAATAAAGATGAATATATTGGAACATTGCTTGGGTCGTGTGTATCAGTATGCCTGTATGACCCTGTAAATAAAGTTGCCGGTATGAATCATTTTGTATTGCCAGGGAAGGTTGTACAGGCTCATACAAAGCAGAAAAAATCAGATGATAGTGATGAACAAAAAGAACTGTTAAAATATGGAACCAAGTCAATTGAAAATCTCATTTCACAGATGGAACAATATGGTAAAAGAGAAAATATTGTTGCTAAGATTTTTGGTGGAGGGAAAGTTTTAGATTATCAAACCACGCAATACGGTATATCAAATATGAATGTAAGAATTGCAAAGATTATACTTGAAATGGCCGATATTCCTATTGTAAGTGAAGATGTTGGTGGAACTGTTGCCCGTAAAATTATGTTTGATGTTGAAACAGGGCAAGCCTATTGTAAAAAATTAATAAAGGTTGAAGAAAAAGATAAAACTTTCACTATGGAGTTATCTCAGTTTGAATAAAATAAAAGTTTTGGTGGTTGATGATTCCGCAGTAATGCGTAAAACATTAACTGATATTCTTAATGGATCCAGTAAAATTGAAGTTGTTGGAACCGCACTTGATCCGTATATTGCTGTCAATAAAATAAAACAGCTTAATCCTGATGTATTAACCCTTGATATTGAAATGCCACGTATGGATGGGCTTACCTTTTTGCGAAAGCTCATGTTAGCAAATCCAATGCCGGTAATTATGGTCAGCGCATTTACTGATAAAGGTGCGTTGCAGACAATACAGGCTCTGGAATATGGTGCAGTAGATTTTATTTTAAAACCTCGCTCTGATGATAGTGCAGAATGGGACAGATTTGCAAATGAATTGCGTGAAAAGGTTATCACTGCTGCAAGCATTCAGTCAGATAGATTTACAGCACGGAGCAGGGAAAGGGCTATTGAGGTTGAAGAAAAATTTAGTGCTGATATAATTTTGCCAAAAACAGTAGCAAAGGTGAGGACTACTCACAGTGATGTCATTATTGCTTTAGGTGCATCCACAGGTGGTACCGAGGTTATTGCAAAGATTTTATCCAACCTGCATGAAAATGTGCCAGCTATTGCTATTGTACAGCATATGCCTGAAAAATTTACCGAAGCATTTGCTAACCGGGTGAATAATAATTCAAAGCTATATGTAAAAGAAGCTCAGAATGGTGACAGGTTATATCGGGGTACTGCACTCGTAGCTCCGGGGAATCGGCACATGCTGGTGAGATCTGATGCAAATGGATACTATGTTGAAATTAATGATGGACCCCCGGTGAACAGGCACAAACCATCGGTGGATGTGCTATTTCGTTCAGTAGCACAGAATGTGAGTAAAAGCGTAGGGATATTGTGTACTGGCATGGGTGCTGATGGTGCTGAAGGACTGGGTGAAATTTTACAGGCAGGGGGAGTAACTATTGCACAGGATGAAGCTTCTTCGGTTGTGTTTGGTATGCCACGTGAGGCTATCAAACGTGGTGCTGCGCAAAAAGTACTTAATATAGAACAGATGATTGCATATATTAATAATTTGTAATTGCAGTGATTATGTTAAAAATAATTAACTTTTTGCGGATTGTTAGGAAAACTTATCAATCAAAAAGTGATTTAATTTCTTTAAAATTCCGCTGTTGAATTATTTTCAACCTGAAATATTCAAAATCTTCATATCCATAGCCATTCTCTGTATGACTATTTAATATTTTGTTAAAATTTCCACATTTAGGAATAATTAACTGCGTTGATTTATAATTAATTATTGGTTGAAATTTAAATAATATATATTTATATTTGCAATAAATAAAGAAGCATAGCAATACTTTAGAGGGAAGGAAATTGTGACTTATGGAAAAAATTGAGGAAAAAGTGAACAGGTTAGAAGCAGCACTGGAAGAATTTACCCGTACAGTAGGGCTTGAATTTAACAAAGTTTATAACGCATTCATGTTAAGCCGTATGGAATATGAAAAGATTTCCCAGGATATTGCTCTGTTACAAAAACGGGTAGATTCAATTAGTGTACTTTTAGAATCGTTTATTGCTGAGTCTGAGAAACAAAGGCAGGAGGATAGGAAAAAGTTTAATGAATTTAAAGATGAGATGAAAGCTTTCAAAGATGAAATGAAGGAATTTAAAGATGGTGTGGTAGCATTTCAGCAGGAGATGAAGGAATTCAAAGATGAGATGAAGGCTTTCAAAGATGAAATGAAGGAATTTAAGGATGGTGTGGTAGCATTTCAGCAGGAGATGAAGGAATTCAAAGATGAGATGAAGGCTTTCAAAGATGAAATGAAGGAATTTAAGGATGGTGTGGTAGTTTTTCAACAGGAGATGAAGGAATTCAAAGATGAAATGAAGGAATTTAAGGATGGTGTGGTAGCATTTCAACAGGAGATGATAGAATTTAAAGATGAGATGAAAGCTTTCAAAGATGAGATGAAGGAGTTTAAAGATGGTGTGGTAGCCTTTCAGCAGGAGATGAAGGAATTTAAAGATGAAACAAAAGACTACAAAGCTGATACTTTATCTTTTAAAGAGGAGATGACGCAAGCCCACAGAAAGATGAATCAGCAGTGGGGCGAATTAGCCAATAAAATGGGCACCGTCGTTGAAGATATTATTTACCCGGCAACCCGTCCGGTGCTTGAAAAGTACTTTAATTGTGAATTAATCACTACAATGATGAATATAACACGTAAAAAAGAAGGTATAAAAGATGAGTTTGATGTCATTGCAGTAACGCATGATAAGGTATTTCTTATAGAAGTTAAAAGTACCTTGCGACAGCAGTACGTTGATGATTTTAAACAAAATAAGCTTTCACGGTTTAGATTTTTATTTGACGAATATAATGATAAGCAGCTAGTACCCATTCTTGCAAGCTTGCGGTATGAGGAAAGTATGCTCAATTACGTAACCAATCAAAATATATATGCAATGGCGTACCGTGAGTGGGATTATATGGATATTCTTAATTTTGATAAAATTAAAATGTAGTGTATCAATTTACTTAATCCCAAAAAATTCAATCAACCGTGTTTCTTCAAAAACTTTACGTAGTGATTGGCTTATTGCTATAATCTTTATGTCTTTACCATGTTTTTGTAAGTCCTGCTTTTTCCACATGAGATAACCCATAAGGGTGGATGGCAAATAAATAGTTTTTGACAAATCAAAATAGATAACAGTGGCACCAGCACCAAGCAAACGTTCAACGGCATATTCCACTTCAAGTTTGTCATCAGGCGTGGCTTTTTCACAGTGTAGCGTGATGGTGTTGTTTTCTACAGTTACCATAGGGTGTTATTGTACCAGGTATGCTTTGATTGTATTTGCATTTTGTAATATTAAAGTTTTATCTGTGGTATTATGGGTAACTGTTATATTATCACTACTATCAATATTATAAACATTTGAAGTTGGACCTGATATTGTAAAATTTATTGTTGCATTTGTATTTGAATATCTTGTCCCATCAGTGTCAATAACAGTTACCGATGCACTTCCATTATGAGAGCTAATAGTGGAAGATTGCCAGCTAATATAAACTTTAAAAGCTCTATTTGACTTAGGATCTTCTCCAAATGCTATTCCAACATAATCGGTGCCATTTATGTTTTTTTGGAATATAATTGCATAATCTCCTGATTTATTATCACCAAATTCAACATCGTAACTTGTTCCACTAATTACAGTATCAAATTTACTAACATCACCAGGTTGTATTTTAAATGCACTGCTTGAAGAGCTTTTAGAATCATCCCCACAGGAAGCAGTGGTTGCTATGGCTAATGCGCATACAAATAGGACAATAGTATTTTTCATAAGAAGTACTCCGTTGTTATAGTATCGGTTTTTATAGAATTAACATTTACAAATAAAATGTAATAGTACATCATGAGTCAATATAAACAAATCCACTTGAATGCATAAGTAAGCTTTCATTGGTCACTGGGTATATTAACGACTCATGTTAAGAACAATCAACCCACCATAATCACCATACTAAAATTCATGTCATAGCGTCAATATTTTTATGTCACCTGCAGTATATTTGGTATGTTTGTGAACTATTTGTTACATGCAAATATGCTTGCAAATAATACCTAAATATATAAATAGAAAAAGGATACTTTTGGGGGAATAGTATGAATATAGAAACCACTATGTGTATGTGCCACAATCATCTTGATGAATTGAAAAAGCATGCAAAACGCAATAATAGTATCCCCTGCTGCCAATTTTACTGGGGACCACCGCCAGAATTATTAAAACTAGCCAATGCCTGGCACCAAACCAACCCAAAAACAAATTTTTATTGACATACACAGCTGGATATTGGTACAATAAGGGCAATGTATCAAAGGATGGTGTTTATTTAAAGAAAAGGAGGTCGTGCACTTATGAATGGCGATGTACTTATCCAGAACATAATTAATCTTTTTGTAATGGCAATCATATTAGAAGCAGCAATAATGGCCATTTTCTCAATGTCGGCTTTTCGTGATATGAAAATGACCCGTGCAGTTGAAGCAACAAGGGATGTGATTATATTACTTGCAGCTTTTTTCCTGTGCTATAAGGTTGATGTGCTGCATGTCTTCAGAGGAACTGGTTTGAAAATACCAGTTCTTTTCGATATTATTATCAGTACACTTGTGCTGACACGTATGACCAATTTTGTGAGGCAGGTATTCAATCGTTTACGTCAGGATTAGTGTCAGTGGTTTTTTTTAGCAAAAGAGTACCAGGAGCAATAGTTTTTTTTCAGGAACTATCGCCTATAAAAGATTATTAGGAAATTTTTTAAATACCATACAACACAAAAAGCCGCACCACTAAAGGTGTGGTTATATTCTTACGGTTTCCGAAGGGGGCTACACGGTATCAGGATTTTTTAATTTTATTATCCACTGAGTAGCTGGTATTCATCACTTCGTTATATTTGTCAATAATTGCATTTGTGATGAGGTCCCGTGCTTCCTGAGTAATGGGGAAGAACAGGTCAATGTACTCACCATTTTTGCGCTTGTTTGACGGCATACCAATGAAGATGCCTTTGTCGCCTTTTACAATGCGCAAATTTTTAACAACAAACCTGTCTAACAAAGTGATGTTGGCAAACCCCAGAGTTTTCCCTAAATTATCCTTGGGAAACACCCTAACTTCGGTAATAATGTCGTTCATGTGATCACCACCATACCGTATGTATAATTTTGTTAAATATACAATATTGCCGTAGTTTACGTCAAGCAAAATAATTTTTTGTATTTTTGTATTATAATATTACTCTATGGCTTTTAGTGCTTAAAAATAGTCAAATTTTTATAATTATGCCTTGCATAGTATGTGCGATAGTTATGGATAAAAAAATCATAGTTTTCTAATGTATGATTTTCTGAATACCAGGCCAAACAATACTAACACCAGAAATAAAACCATGATTGGTGCCAGAGTGCACAGTGCAATATTGAATGCCAGTTCACGGAGTATCTGTGCTGAAATGAATGATACTGTATCGGACTGCTGAATCAATAAAAAAGGCAATAGTATAGCAGTAGTTCCAGGTAACAGGATTGTGGCTGAAGGAAAGATCAAAATCCGTTTTAGCCATAAAAATTTTTGTATTTTTTCTGCTGATGAAAATATAATAAATACTATATATAGTAATAATAGAATAATAGTTGTGTACACAAAATATTTGCCATACGAAAATATTTTTATTAAAGTTATTACAGTGTTAGCAGTATCACCCGAAAGTACAATATTGTGTTTATATATTACGCCGTTATCAAACCACAATCCTGCTTTTTTTAGATAGCGGCCACCTATAAATTCCCCAATTGCTGTATCAGCAAATGTAAATACTGCTATTAAAAAAGTTTTGTTTTTAAGGTTTGGCGTTTTTTTGATTTCTTCCACCAGGATATCGCTCAGAATATGTTTTTTAACGCCATTTTCATTTGTCCATAAACTTATTGTGATATCTGGCAAAAGAATTTGGTGAACCTTCTTAGGATACATGGGATTGCTGGTATCGGTCAGTTCCAGTATATATTCAGACTTGATTGTATTATACGATGTAAAGAAGTTACTATATTTTTGTATTAGGGGAACGATGTTGCCATCAATAAGTTTTTCATGAATTATAGCTGTGATAACAGGTTTTAATACATCTAAGTCATCATTAAGCTTTGAAGCAAACGTATTTTGATGCTTTTGTATAATCTCATTGGCTTCTTCCTGTTTTTCATTGTATTCATCCTGAGCTTCTTCAAACGTGTCTTCAATTTCCTCAAGCTTTTCTTTTACAGCAGCAATATTAGATTTGTTCTTATCACGGTACTCTTCAATGGATTCAATCTGACTTTGAATTTTTGCAAGCTCACCTTTTTTGTTATTTTCAAATGAAAGTTTATCAGGAAATGCCTGTTTTACATCATCGTACGATAAATTTTTGATCTCTTCAAGCTGCTTTTGTAGTTTTTCATATTCTTCAGTTTTATTTATTATATCAAATGCTTTTTTAGCTTCTTCATATTGTTTTTTTGCTGCTTGATATGTCAGTACATATGATGCAAGGCCAACCTTATCATCAATTTCTTTCTGAATGGATTGAGTTATTTCAAAATTTTTAGCTTTAACAAAGGTATCAACAATGTCGGTGCGTTTAAGAATTGCAGTGTAAAACATAGGTGTGGTAAACAGGACATAGAGTATTGATACAATAATGCATAAAGGTAAAAGGATTATAGCTATACTATTAACAATGGTAAAAATAATTCCCCTTTTTTGTGACATGCATGTCCTCCCGTTGCATAAGTATTCTTTGTATTATAATTTATGGGCACCACCTAAAACTGCTTTCTTCAGAAATTATTAATATAATAGAAAGCGGTTTTATCCTACATATTGTGCCCACAAGGGAACATCAAAAAATAGTTTTAAGAAGTTCCCTAATGATATGAATGCTATCAATGTAACTTTGTGCAGTAAAACAATGTGTACTTACCAATGAAATATAAAAAGTTTACAACAATAATTCCTTAAAAAATTTCATAATGAATATAGTGTACCCCCCGCCGCCGAAGGCGGCG
>JBFLZD010000020.1 GCA_040756435.1 Spirochaetota bacterium
CTGCGACTGAAAACCTGCTTCATACCATTGCCGTGTATAGGCAACATCAGTGGAAAGCTGTGGCCACAACATTCCCCAGCTTTCACGTACTTTATAGCGGTTTTCCTCCACTTTTAAAAGAGCAGCCTTATAGGTATTATTATTTTGTATGGCAGTAGTAATTGCCTGTTGCAGTGTAAGCGGTTGAGCGTTTACCTGCGATACACTGAAAATAATAACCACTGTCATGAATGAAAGAACACCACTTTTTTGAAACAAATATTTATAAATCTTTTGACAATGCATATCGTTCTCCCTGAGCACTTTTAAGCTTATCAATAATTGTATGTAATTTGTGTTGTAATTCATTACTTATGTGAGGCAAAGCAAATACCTTCCCCTTTGGGGTCAGAGCCTTAAAGGTGGCTGTTAGTGTATATTCAAACAATCTTCTTCCATCATCACCACCATAAAAACGGCCATACCATAGAGTATCTTTAAGATACTGCTTGTTATTTTCAAAGGAGATAATAAAATTTACCAGATTAAAAACTATCAAAAATGGGTCGCTGGTTTCAAAATATCCCTGTTCAATACCCTGTTGGATTATTAATGTAATTCTATCCAATCGTGGATAAAGATACTCTATTAAAAGCCTTTTAAATGTTTCACCGCCTTCAGCAATTTCCCAAGAAATTATGCGGTTTGTTTCAGGATCAATTGCATCATGATGCAGGTACACCAGAATATAGATGGCCACATACAATGCTTCAGGTGGAGTTAGCACATCTTCTTTAAAATATTCTTCAATTATACGTGATTCTTCATGATGAAATAAAAACTCCAGAACCTCCCTGTATAGCTTTTCTTTACTAGAAAAGTAATAGTGAATAAGTGCCTGATTAACCCCTGCTCGTTTTGCAATAGAACTCATCCGTGCACCACTGTAGCCGCGCTCAGCAAACTCCTTTTTTGCAGCATTCAGAATTACATCATGGGTTTCCTTGGAATATTTGAATGATTGCATGTTGTCCCTTAATCTAAAACTTTTATGAGCGATAGCTCATACTATTAACCATTTGATTTAATTAGAAAGTTTAACTATTTAGTTAAAATACTGCATCTTGCTGAAAGCGTCAATATTTTTATTACAAAATTTTAAAAATTTTTTTATTTAAGATTTATTTTCACTAATTATTCCTAAATGTGGAAATTTGAATAAAATATAAAGTAATGTACACCCCCGCCGCCTTTGGCGGCGGGTGTGTACATTATATTCATCATGAAATTTTTAAGGAATTATTGCTGATTTATTTTGGAAAACTAAACTTATCTACAGTGTCACAATCATCAAAATTCATTTTTTGTATAAATAGATTGACAGAGAACCATTCATATACTATTTTTTAATTATCAAAAGTGGAGGATAAACTATGCAGCACTCTAATGGCATTATTTACGAATTTTTTTTGTTTTGTTTTAAAGTTGCCTCCATTATGATGCGTCATAGACCTCATCTTAAAGGCAAAGAATATCTAAAACACATACCTGATTTAGTAATATTTACACCAACCCATGACAGCTATTTTGAAGTTCCCTCGCTTTCAAAAGTATATTACGCATTAAAGCCACGTCCTCACTTCGTTATTATGGCTAAAAAGGATTTTTTAAGCGGTAACTATCTGTCATCAAATTTTGGCAAAAAAAACAAATTAGCCTATTATCTATTTTATTTTCTGGACAAAACAGGGCTTCCAAAAGCTTTTTTTAAAAAAATGAAACTGATTGATATCCCGCGCCCATTTATAGAGGATTTCAATAACAAAGAAGCAATGAAGTCAGAAATATATGCTCAGATGGAAAAATTAAAAAGCTCAATTCACAGTGGGTTTTCCACACTCATTTTCCCTGAAGGCACCACATGGGGCTTTGGAGGTCTTAAAAATCTACGAAGTGGTATTTTTCAGTTAGTTGATAGCACCTTTCGTCATTTTCAAAAAAAGCTCTATATTCTTCCCATTAACGTCAAAGTTGACCGATGTATGGTAGGGAAAAAAGATATTTTTATTAATGTTGGCAAACCAGTTTTCATTCTTGATGAAAAGGAAAAATTTTTAGCCAAGGTTTCAGAGATATTAAAGGATCTGCATACCATTACCTTCAGCCAGATTGCGTCAGTATACATGCAGCGTTTGTCTATGGCTGTTGAGGAAATTGATAGGGTAATTGTTCTTAAAAAAGAAGAAATTGTATCACATCTTGATTCTATTATCGCCGATATTATGGCTCTGGTGAAAGAAGGCAGGCTTCCCAATATTGATGAATATCTCAATGACAAAAACTATCGCCATAAAAAATTAAAACGTTTTTTAAAATTTTGTATAAACAAAGGCTATATTGAGAAAAGAAATGGCTCTTTTATTATAAACACAAAAAAAGTGCTGGCATCATTCCCCATTAAATCATACCGCAAGGAAAATCCCATTGGTTTTTCAGCAAATGAATTATTATCAATTAATTACAACGTTCTCATTGCAGTATACGAAAAGTATTGTAATAGATTCAAATCTATTTCAGCACCTGCTTTGTAGCAACTAATGAATTGTTCGTAACCCCTTTTTAACGCCTTCTTTAATATTATGCTGAACCTCTGGTGTAAATAATAAACTTTTTATAAGTGCAGGGTCAAGGCTATAAAACAGGGCAATCGATGTAAGTAAAATCACCAGCGCTAACCATCGTGTGTAAATACCAGCCGTTCTTTTGAAAAGAAACACAGCTATGATTACCAGCACCACCGGTGCAATTAATCCTGCTGGCACAAGTTTAACACTCACAGGCATACTGATAAATTTTGTAATAAAGGGTATACTATCAATCATTACATTTTTATATATAACATATAATGCAACGATTGTCACCAGCAGTGCTAACCACGATGCTATTTTAGTAAAAACACCTTCTGTCCTGTATATCTCATAGATAATAGCGGGGATAATGCTCAATACTATTACTATTGGCATAGATAGCCATATACCAATAACACAACCTATAACAGCAATTACTGTAATACTCCCACAAACAATTGGTGCGTGCTGGTATTCTTTTGCCACGGCAAACCTCCTTATCTAAACGTTAAAATTCCAAAATCTTTTTAACTATTTGTATTATTTTTATATTGTTAACAACCAAAATCCTTTAGTAGCAACAAAAATTAATATATCCTCTTATTCATTAATCATCGCAGATGGTTGGCCTGTTGCATCAAGTACACTGCTGTAAAAGCGTGAACGAGGATCAATACGTTTGCGCTGTGAGATAGCAACCTCTATAGGTACATGCGTATAGATATTGCTCCACTGGCCAATGACTAAATCAGTTTTGCCTGCCATGCCTGCATGTACTGCATTTTGCCCCAGCAATGTGCAGTAGATTGAATCATTGGGAACAGCAGGTGCACTTCGTATCATGTAGCTTGGATCAATATATTTTAAATTAATCTCTATGCCCTTTTTATTAAAATATTCCTGTATTTTTTCTTTAAGATAGATACCTATATCAGCCAACTTTACATTACCCGATGCATCGTACTTCTTTTCTGAATCTTTTTGCAAAATCTCCTGCCCTGCACCTTCCGCTACACAGATAACCGCATGCCCTCTTTTTTTCAGGCGCTCTTCTAAATGTGCACATAGCCCATTTGGTCCCTCCAGTTCAAAGGGGACTTCAGGCACCAGAACAAAATTGACATCATTGCTTGCAAGTGCTGCATTTGCTGCAATAAATCCTGAATGGCGCCCCATTAATTTTACCAAACCAATCCCGTTGGGTGCACCTTCTGCTTCGGTATGCGCTGCATAAATTGCATCCACTGCAATGGAAAATGCAGTTTCAAAGCCAAATGAACGTTGTATAAAGCTTATATCATTATCGATGGTTTTTGGTATACCAACAACTGCTAACTTCAGGCCTCTTTTCTCTGCAATCATTGCAATGTCATGTGCACCTCTTAGTGTACCATCACCACCTATGGTATATAATATTTTGACGTTGAGCCTTTCAAGAGTATCAACTAACTTGTCCATATCCTTAGTACCACCCCGTGAAGAGCCCAATATACTTCCCCCCTGCATGTGAATTGATTTAACAAAATCAGGAGTTAACTCAACGGGTTTATAATTATAATCCGGATTAAGACCATTGTATCCATAAGGTATACCAATAATATTCTTTACCCCATACCCATAATATGACTCCATTACCAGGGAACGTATTACATCATTTATGCCAGGGCACAATCCCCCGCAACTGGCAATAGCAACTCTTGTTTTTTCAGGATCAAAGAAAATCTTTTCTCGTGGCCCTGCTGCCTCAAAGCTTTCAATATGTTCCCCGCCTTTAGGTGGGTTTTTCCCAATAAACGCATTAAGGCGGACTCGTATAGTATCGTCTACAAATGCTGCATCACGCTGGCTGTATTTTTTTAACAATGGTGAATCAATAGTACATGGCCCTAAATTTTTTATTGTTGTTGGCATACACAGCTCCCCAAACTATTTTTTATGAACATACATGATCACCGTTACATCCGGCCAGTTTGATGCATCAAGGGGATACACACCCTTTGGTGCTACTATCTTTGTAGTAAGTTTAAGACTCTGCTGAATACCATTAATATATATTGGCGTTGTAGTCAAATAAATATCTTCCGGGTTTTCAAGATCTGTTGTATACAATATTGGTATTTTTGAAGGGCTTACATCTATAGAAGTAATTTCATAACCCGGTGGCAATGAACCAACAAGCTGAGGTTTTATTTCAACATCACGCTGTTGCATTGTATGCAGTACAAGTTTTACCTGAGGCGGCTCTATATCAATAATATGGACATCATTACTGATATTAAAATTTTTCTGCTGCAAATTCACCAAATGCTCACCAGGTGATACATTGGTCAGGTCAATAAAAGCTTTCAGTTCATAGGCCTTAATACTTTCTATTTCGCTGGCCGAGCCTGATACTGATATACGCACCGTTTGTGGCTTTTCACCAATTATCACCATGTTAGGGGGTAAAGTATACTGCACCGGTATGGTATACGTACGCTGCACTACCTGACTGGCATTAATGGCAATAGCAAGCCAGATACAGCACCCAACAATCAGGCTTAAAAAAACCTCGGCTATACGAATGCTTCTGGCTCTTCGTTTTGATGATACTGGAAAAATAGAACTGATATGCTGCAGGTGGTTTTTAATTTCATTTTCTAATTTTTCCTCACTGTCAACCTGCATGTATGAACCAGAATGGAAAACTGATACAGTCCCTCGTTCTTCAGATACCGTGATAATCAGTGCATCACACGCTTCAGATAAGCCCAATGACGCATGGTGGCGTGTTCCAAACCGGTAATCTAACTTCTCAGATGATGATAGTGGCAGCCTGTAGCCAAAGCCCACAATTTTACCGTTTTCCAATACAAGGGCACCATCATGGCCTGGTGAATGAGGATCAAATATGCTTACGATAAGCGGCACGCTTACCTCGGCATTGATGATAAAGCCGCCATTAATTTTGTTTGTAACCTCATCTTTTCCCGGTATAACGATGATTGCACCCCAGCGCCGTTCAGCCAGTATAAACGCAGCCTTTGCTATCTCACTAATAAATCCCGATGATTCTTTAAGAAGTTTCTTAACCTTAAACGCTGATGCTGCTCTTTCAAATATCTTTCGAATTTCAGGTTGAAAGATTACGATTAACGCAATTAACGCAATATTACTTACATTATTGAAAACCCATTCAACCCCGGGAAGTCGTATAAATCGTGCCACAAGATAAAATAACACCGCAACGATGATACCCAACCCAATACGCCATGACCCGGAAGAACGCAGGGTTGTATAAAACAAAAATACGATAAATGACAAAATGGGAATATCTATTAAACTGCGCCAGTCAAATAATGTTATCAGTGTCTGAATACTCATAATGATTTTCTTTCTTGTTATAGAATGTATTGTATGTAAATGTAATTTTATGCAATTACTTTTTTTTACTCTATGATTCAAACATAAGAATTTTGTTACAGTAACTATCGCCTATACTTATTTTTTTATTGATTTTTCATACTGGTACTTTTTTACTAAAAGCCATAGATACGGTTATATCTTCATAATTTATAGTATAGGTAAAAGGAGACTGCGTATGCCAGCAAAATCAAACGACATACATTTCCCCAAAGGCTTTTTATGGGGAACAGCAACTGCCGCACATCAGATAGAAGGTGGCAACACCAATAATAACTGGTGGCTTTTTGAAAAAAGCGGGAAAATAAAAAATAATGATAGCGCTCTTGTTGCGTGCGATCACTGGAATCGTTATAAACAGGACTTTGACCTTTTAAAAAAATTAAACTGCAATGCCTATCGTATGTCCATTGAATGGTCGCGCATTTTTCCTAAAGCAGGAACGCTGGATAAAAAGGCACTGGACCACTATGTTACAATGATTGATGAGCTTATAAAACGAAAAGTTACTCCATTTGTAACGCTTTTTCATTTTACATTGCCCCTATGGTGGTGTAATGAGGGTGGGCTCCTTAACCGTGACAGGGAACATTTAGAACATTTTGCACAGTTCTGCCGCGTTGTGGCAACTACATTTAAAGGCAAAGTCAAATTCTACAATACTATCAATGAGCCAAGCATCGTAATGTTAGGCTACCTTACCGATATGTTTGCCCCTGGTGAAAAAAATATAGTTAAGGCCATTAAAGCGTTAGGTACCGTGATGCTTATGCATGCTATTGCCTACCATACAATAAAATCTGTTGACCCCACTGCTAAGGTTGGTATTGTCCATAATGTTCAGATTCCTATACCCTACAATACGAAATGTATCATGGATAATCTTTTAGCAAAATTTGTTGATTACCTTTTTAACGGTGCTGTTATACGGGCATTACAAATTGGTAAGCTTCCCTTCCAGCTTTTTTCACGGCATAATGAACTTCTTAATTCAAACGATTTTATTGGGCTTAATTTCTATAATTTTATCAGAGTATCACTAAAACTCAAAGACCTTGCAACATCAGCAACGGACAACCCGCTCTGTGGCACAGATAAACTGTGTGCTGGCCTTGGCTGGGAGCCCTATCCTGAAGGCTTTTACCTTGCAATTAAAAGAATGCATAATGCCTTCCCCAACCTTCCCTTGTACATTACCGAAAATGGCATTGGCACCGATGATGATAGCTGGCGACAGAATGTACTCATAGACCATTTAAAGATGATGCATAAAGCATTACAGGAAGGCATTGACATAAAAGGCTATTTCCACTGGTCACTTATTGACAATTTTGAATGGGCTCAAGGCTATATGTCACGCTTTGGTCTTGTTGCGGTTGATTTTAAAACACAAAAACGAACAATAAAACCCAGTGGTAAACTATACGCCCAGATAGCAAAGGCAAATGCCATTCCTTCTTCAATACTCAAAAAATTTCCTGAAGACATTTACAGGCCTACGTTTTAATATGTGCGATAGTTACTGATAAAAAAAAGGGGCGTCCCAAAAGACACCTCTTTGCAATGACTTTTGTTTTCCTGTCATTGCGAGGAACGAAGTGACGAAGCAATCTTGCTTTTAAGGGGCATTGAGATTGCTTCACTTCGTTCGCAATGACATTGCGCTCACGCCATTGCATGCCCTATAGTTTCTTTTGAGACGGCCCCTTTCTATTGCCTTATAAAAGTAGTGTTTGCTTATGCTTTCTTCTCAGCACCTGCCAGAGCTTTTGCAACAGTATATGCTTTTTTCTGCAAATATGGAATTCCCATAGTAAATACAGACAATGTGTGATAGATACTGTTGATTGATTCATAATGTGAAAGGTCAATCTTCTGCGCATCTTTGCCAACAGGCAATCCATATTTTAAAGGCTTATCCCTAAGAACAGATATCACACCAAGGCCACCAAACTCTTCAAGCCCATAAACGCTTGCATTAGGGAAATCTTTTTTAAGCTCTTTTACCCGTGCTAAAGCTTTTTTGATTATTGCCTGTTTGTGACCAAACTGTAATGCTCCTGATGGGCATGTTGCAACACATGCAGGTATATCACGTTTGTTCATAGTGCAGGCATTGCACTTATGCGATTTTCCCCTATGTATAATGTGCTGTCCCATATCATTCTTATGGTTTATTTCACTTAAGCCAGGTACTTTATACACGCAGGCACTCACACAGGCACCGCATCCAATACATTTTTCCTGGTCAATAACTGTCCAACCATCAACTTTAGAAATAGCCATTTGTGGGCATACTGCAATACAGTTAGCTTCCGAACAGTGATAGCATTTAGTATGCTTGATGTTCCACACTGGCCGTTCAGGTTTACTTTTATCCAGTGGATAAAATACTACATGGTTCCATGTTAAAGCTGATAGGCTTGCAGGATTGGTATACTCGGGTCCCCCAAAGAAGGTGGTTTTTTCACCGGGCAATCCGTTCCACTGCTTACAGGCAACCTGACAGCCCCTGCAACCCTGACATTTTGATATATCAACTAAAAACGCTTTTTCTGACATAGTTCCACCTCCTCACTTAAGCCTTTCGTATATCAACCAGAAATACTTTGAATTCTGGTATGAATGTATTGGGGTCACCACACTGTGGCGTCAGGAAATTACAGGTAGAACCTGAAGCGTGCCCACCATAGCCAAAATGCCATACCATACCAACCATCTCCACCATCTGGCCGTTTACCTGTAGTGGTTGTACTCTATCGGTAACCAGCGCAAAGGTTTCAATTGAACCACGCTGTGATGAGATGATAACTTTATCGCCATTCTTAATTCCCTTCTTTGCAGCCAAACTTGGGCTTATTTCACAGAACATATCCGGAACTAGCTCATCAAGCCATGGAAGGTTACGTGTCATTGCTCCAGCCTGCCAATGTTCGGTTACACGATATGAAGTGCCAATATACGGGAACCGTGCACTTGTACCAAACTCACCCTGAGTGCCAGGATACAGTGATACAGCCGGGTTATACTGATGTGAATTGAATATATTCCGTGTTACTGCCTCCACAGCCTCATAATGTTCTGGGAATGGACCATCATTGAGGGTTGGGGCAAAGAGCCGTCCAACACCTTCCGGAATCATGATAAATGGCAATTTTTTACCTGCCGGTGCTGGGCCATCTGGCACATCACCTTTCCATTCATCACCATCCCACCATATTACCGGCTTTTGGGGATTCCATGGTTCTCCTTTCATGTTGACGCTGGCACGGTTATAGATGATCCTTCTATTCATTGGCCATGCCCATGCCCATCCATGGTACATGCCCATCTTTGTTTTATCCTTCTTGCTGCGTCTAGCCATATTATTGCCATCTTCATTATAACTGCCACTATAGATCCAGCACCCACATGCAGTTTTACCATCATCAGTAAGCTTGGTAAAGTTTTCTACCTGATCGCCATGTTCCCCATTCTTTTCCCATTCAAAACCATTGATCTCCTTTGCAACCATGTGAGGATCAGGTTCATGATGACCTTCAGGGGTAAAATTCCAGTATGCTTTCAGTATTGGATCAGGGTTGGCTACTTTCTTGCCTGCTTTAACATCTTCCTCATATAATTTTTTTACAGTCCTGAATAGCCTGTCAACAAATTCAAGGTCGGTGATAGCTTCACCTGGTGGATTCTGAGCTTTATAACGCCATTGTGCCCATCTTCCTGAATTGGATACACTTCCTTCTTTTTCAACGGAAGATGCCATTGGCAATAAAAATACCTCCGTCTTAATGGCTTTAGGATTTGCACCCGGGCGCTTCCAGAAAATAGAAGTTTCTGTTTCCCACAGGTCAGCACATACCAGCCAGTTAAGCTTCTCAAGCGACTTAGCTTCTTTCATCGAATTTGGCCCGCCAACAACAGGGTTGGTACCCATTAAAATGACACCTTCTATTTTACTCCCAGCATACAGTTCTTCATAAATGTGAACGTGTGAGTGTGGCTTTGATGCTTTTGGCAGCCAGTCAAACCCATAATCATTTTCCTTAGTGGCATTATCGCCAAACCATGCTTTAAGTAAGTTAATCATATATTTTGGTTTATTCTGCCACCAGTTAACACTCATTGGATCCTTGGTGGTTGGAGTGTTGTTAGCTATCCATGCTTTAAGGTCAGTGTCCTTCTTGGGACCAAATACCTTGGGAGCGTCCAGATACCCCGGTAATATATGCCACAGCAGTGCATGGTCAGTGGAGCCCTGAACATTGGATTCACCACGCAGTGCGTTAATGCCACCACCTGCCAAACCCATATTGCCCATAAGCATCTGCAAAATAGCATAAGCACGGATGTTCTGTACACCAATGGTATGCTGCGTTGCACCCATTGCATATAGTATTGTAGCAACACGATCAGGCTTATGTGTGCTGGTATACAGTTCAGCAACTTTTAAAAATACATCAACAGGACATCCTGTAGCTGCCGAAACCTTTTTAGGTGTATAGCGCGACATAAATTTTTTCATAAGTTGATAGACACACTGAGGATTTTGCAATGATTCATCCTTGAGCGGTATACCATCAGCATCCAGCTGATATTTCCATGTCTTTTTGTCATATTTACGTTCAGCAGCATTATATCCACTAAAGATACCATCATTGAAAGCAAAACCCGGATCTATCAGATATGCAGCATTGGTATATTTTACTACATATTCTTTCTGAATCAGGTCATTCTGCAAAGCATAGTTTATTATACCATTGATAAATACTATATCGGTACCGGGACGTATTGGCGCATAAAGGTCAGCCAGCGATGAGGTACGGGTAAACCGCGGATCAACACTGATGAGCTTGCCACCTTTATCACGTGCCTTCTGAACCCACTTAAATGATATTGGATGGTTTTCAGCAGCATTGCTTCCAATGATCATGATAACATCTGCATGCTGAATATCAATCCAGTGATTTGTCATTGCGCCACGACCAAATGAAGCCGCCAAACTGGCGACAGTTGAGCTGTGTCAAAGCCGTGCCTGATGTTCTAACCGTGTAATGCCCAAAAGACGTGAACACTTTGACCATGCATAGCATTCCTCATTATCCAGTGCTGCACCACCAAATCCTGCCAGGCCATCACAACGGTTTACTGTAATGCCATTTTCCCTTTCTACAAATGTTCGGTCACGGGTTTCTTTTACACGCTGAGCTATCATTTTGATAGCATCATCCCAGCTTAACGTCTCCCATTCTTCACCAAAAGGTTTGCGATAGTAAACCTTATCAAGACGCCGTTTTACCGGATTTACTGCTATCTGGTATAATGACATCCCCTTTGAACAAAGAGCTCCTTCGTTAATTGGATGATCTGGATCGCCTTCGGCATTTATTACTTTGCCATCCCGCGATGATACAATAATACCACAACCAACACCACAGAACGGGCATATGGTGGTAGATTCTTTTGCACCTCTTAACTTGTCAGTGGATTTACATCCTGTTAAGAAGGTTACTCCACCTAAAAAAGAACCCGCTGCAGTGACTCCTGTTAACTTAAATAAATCTCTTCTGGTAACCGGCATGAGCACCTCCTATAAAAAGTAAACATTAGTTCTTAAGAAAATATGCAATACTGTAAAGTTTTGCCTCTTTAATAATAAACGGTATTGTATTAAATTTTGGCGTGATAGAAGCCTCCCATATAATACAAAAAAAAGTATAAAGAAATCCCTTGCCCTTTGCAGAAAGGGAATCTATTTCTTCTTTCCAAAAATGGGAGGCAAAAAGATTTCTCTTTTTACCCTTTCGACCCTGCATTCATAGCGTTACATAAGCCTTAGAAAACAGGGTTCGAAGAAACCTCTAACATTAAAAATTATTGTATATAATTGTCAAACATAATTGGTTATGTTCCTATAAAACTTTATAAGAAATAACTGTAAAGTATTGACAAATATGTCACAATGAGGACTATAGCTTCAATTGAAGAAAACAGCAGGAATTATAAGTATGCCATGGATCAATCATACACAACATCTTGAACTGCACAAAGAAACGCTGGTGAATAATTCTTCATTTTCAGAAGACCTTTTTACCCTGTATCATTTACTTTTTTCATTGCAGTTTCAAAGCCTTCAGCACCTTGCATCAATCATTACGGCTTCAAAGCTTATTGTTGATACCACGCAATACCCAATGATCCAGCCACACACTTTACGGTTCACTGATGAAATCATTACTATCATAAAGAAAATATTTTATACTATAGCTTCTCTTATTACTCAGTTTCAAACCGCTTACTCATTTGACACATTACTTGCAAACCTTGACAGCAATCCTGAGCTCTATAAAGACATAATCATAGCGCTATTATCAAAAGACAGCACATTTGAGGCGATAGCTCGTAATAATAAACTGGATACCGATGAACTGATATTCATGACAATTAATGCATACAAGCCATTATTTATTGCTCTTAAAGAGGCAGTATTGCAGGATATAACCCAATTCCCTGATTACACTAAAAGCTTGTGCCCCTTTTGCGGATTTTTACCTGATATGGCTAAAATTGTTGAGTCAAAGACCAACAAACGATTTCTCCACTGTGCTCTGTGCGAATGCGAATGGGAATACAAACGCGTTAAATGCGTTGCCTGTGGAAACGAAAACATCAATACACTCGGGTATTACAGTTATGAACCTGATGAAAAATACCGCTTTGATTACTGCAACAAATGCAACACATACATAAAAACAATCCGCATAACAAAACAGCATGACGAATCACAGTTTGACCTGACTGTAGAAAATCTCTTTACTAATTTTCTGGATGCTTCAGCATTACAGATGGGATACACACGCCAGTAATATGGAAGCAATAGAGGCATTTATCCTTGCAGGTGGCAAAAGCAGCCGTTTTGGTAGTGACAAAACCTTACATCTGTTCAATGGTAGGCCACTTATTGAACATGTGTTACACTCACTCAAACCACTGTTTCACACAATTTCAATTATTGCCAATGATTCTAATAAATATAACTATCTCACAATACCTGTATATCCTGATATAATACCTGGTCTTGGCCCACTTGGCGGTATTTATACTGCACTCAAGCGTTCAGCAACAGATTACATTTTTGTATGCGCTGCCGACATGCCATTTTTAAATCAGGAATTTATTGCTTTTATGCTGCAAATTCCGCACATGTATGATTGCATAATTCCTTCCTGGGCAGGTAACACTGAGCCACTGCATGCAATTTATTCAAAACAATGCATCCCTTATATTGAAAAACTTATAGAGGGAAAAAATTACAAAATCAGTTTCCTTTTTGAAAAAGTAAAGATGCGCTATATCATGGACGATGAGCTTATCTTTTATGCCGATGACCCTTCAGAGCTTTTTTATAACATCAATAAACAAAGCGATATCCCACCTTCGTTTCAATAATTCCAGCCCAATATTCCCAATGCTACTATATTCATGATGATAGGTACCGCATAGATGCACGATACAGCAATAATCTTTTTTTGAATTGTCGATAGCCCTATCACAATAATAGCAAAGAAAAAGAAATGAAAATATCCAAATAAGAAGATAAGCCACACTCCTTTGAGTGAAAGATTCCAGTATTCATATTCCCACACTAAATGGCCACCAATATTAAGCAGGCACTCAACAAATACGCAAAATGCTGAATACACGATAGCCCAAAACCATTTTTCAGGAATGCCCAGGATTTTAATGTTTTTACCACTGAGTGTGTGATAAAAGATGATCCCTAACAATGCAAACATAAACATTATCTCAATATTCCATCCAACCATGGTGCGTAGTGCTGTATCGCCCGGTGTAGTCCATACTGCAGAGCGCTGTGTTAGATACATCACCCATCCATTCCATGTTTCATTAAAAAAATCCACACCAAAAATAGTAGCACCCGCAAGTACTGCATTCCAGTCACCAGTTTTACGTGCTTCCTTGATTTCCTTTGTATAAATATAAAATACAATAGCCAGTAGCGGTATACTATACCATTTGACCATGGATAAATCACGCAAACCCTGAAACGCCTGAACAGTTGCCTGTGTCATACAAACCTCCAGTAATTAATATTGACATACAAATGACTTGACATAGTATGTCATTTATTAATTTTTGCAAATATTTTTTTATGTGGTATAGTTCTCTATCAATATAATAAATTTGCTCAAATACTACATGATACCGTACTAAATAATATTTTAATATTTAAGGAAGATATACCCTATGAAGCTGTTTATTCTTATTTTTTATGGATTAATACTTTTACTTCTATCAATTTTTGGTGCACATAGATATTATACATTGTATCTTTTTCTAAAATACGCCAAAAAGAAAATTCAACCTAAATCTATGTTTAAAACTCTTCCTAAAGTAACTGTTCAGCTTCCTATTTTCAATGAACAGTACGTTGTTGAGCGCCTTATCAACACTATAACACAATTAGATTACCCCAAAAAGAAGCTGGAAATTCAGGTACTTGATGACTCAACCGACGAGACCTCGATTATTGCCGAACAAATATGCAAACTCAAACGCAAGGAAGGATTTAACATCAAATATATTCACAGAACCAACAGAACAGGATTCAAAGCAGGTGCACTGGAAAACGGGCTTAAACTTACCGATAGCGAATTTTTAGCAGTCTTTGATGCAGATTTTTTGCCCAATCCTGACTTTTTGCAAAAAACTATCCATTACTTCACCAACCCTGAGATTGGAATGGTTCAGACACGCTGGGATCATATTAATCGTCATTATTCTTTGCTGACTGAATGTCAAAGCATTTTGTTAGATGGTCATTTTATGATAGAGCATACCGCTCGCAACCGTTCAGGCCGCTTCTTTAATTTCAATGGCACTGCTGGCATATGGCGAAGGCAGGCAATTATTGATGGTGGCGGCTGGCAACATGATACCATAACCGAAGATCTTGATTTAAGCTACAGATCACAGATGAAAGGATGGAAGTTTTTATATCTTCCTGATGTTACCGTGCCTGCAGAACTCCCCATTGAGATTTCAGCATTTAAGGCTCAGCAATTTAGATGGGCAAAGGGATCCATTCAGGTATTTAGAAAATTATATAAAACTATCCTGCATTCACACTTGCCCCTTAAAGTTAAGCTTGAATCATTCATGCACCTGGGGGCTAACTTTGCATATCTTCTCATGGTTTTTCTGACACTTCTTATGCCTGTAGCGTTATGGGTTCGTTATTACGGGGGATTTAAAAAATTTGCCTATCTTGACCTACCAATATTTCTTCTTGCTACACTTTCAGTCATGATTTTCTACTATTTTACCGAGCTTATTGTTCTTTATCAAAACAAAAACCTTTATGATTCAAAGATTAAACCTCTACTCTACCTGCCCATGGTCCTTTCGCTGGGCATTGGTTTATCCATTAATAACAGTAAAGCTGTCATAGAAGCATTGCTTGATAAAAAAAGTGATTTTAACAGAACTCCAAAATACAATGTGGTGGCACTCAATCGTATTAATGCAATAGACCATGTGAAAACACTATTAAAAAACAAATATAGCCTGCATACCATTAATGTTGTATCCATCATTGAGTTTGTGTTGGGGCTTTATATGACATTAGCTGTGTATTTTGCATTTGATAAAAATCTGTATATATCCATTCCGCTGATTATGCTGTTTCAGGTTGGATACTTGTATACATCACTGTTTACCATCATAAACAGCATAACACATCAGGTACTCATGTACTTCAGTATTTTTCGCAGAGGCCTGGCAAATGAATAAAAGGCAGGATTTATCTTTCCTGCTGTAAAACAATATTTGCTATTATATTAGACAGTTTTCGTGGAAGCAATCGTGGCAAGAAAAGATGAATCAATGTATTCAAGGGCCCGGGCACATACAATCTTTTTCCTTTCTTTACTGCCTTGATTGCTTTGCGTGCAATATCTTCAGGCTTTGCCAGCCCTGAAATATGGTACCACCAGATTTTATCTGGAAAATTATTTTTTTTAAGCAACGGCGTATCCGTATAGGATGGATTTATTGTATGCACGCTAACACCGGTACCCCTACACTCCTGATCAACAGCTTCGCTTAAACTCTGCACAAACGCTTTAACCGCTCCATAGACAGCATGGTGCGGAGTTGGCTGGAATGCTGACACAGACGATATATTAATGATAACTCCTTCCTTTTGTTGTATCATATCTTCAATAAATAATCGCATGAGGGAAAAATATGCCATAAGGTTAATAGAAATTAATGTTTGCTGTTGTTTGTGCGATAGTTCATGGAAATAACCATAGGCTATTATACCAGCATTATTGACAAGGCAATAAACCTGTTTTTGCAGCTTTTTACATTGATCATAAAATTTTTTTGTTCCATCCGGCTTTGCAAAATCTTGATAGATAGTAACTGCTTGAATAGCATATTGCTTTTGAAGATGATCTTTAATGCCTTCAAGTATGTATTTTTCACTGGGTAGAGAGCCTAATATAAGATGAGCCCCTTCCCTGGCAAAGCACTCTGCCAGCGCCTTTCCTATGCCGGAAGAGGCTCCTGTGATGACCACCCACCTGTTGTTAAAATTAATAGCCATTGATTACTTTGTAAGTAACTATCGCACCTTTTCTAAGATGTGAATACACATTGCTGCTTCTTCAACGCCAATATTGCCCCCACCATTTTCTGCAAGTCCCAACCGTGCATTTTCAACCTGGCGTGCTCCGGCCTCCCCCCGCAATTGTTGTACAAGTTCATGAATCTGGGCAAGGCCAGATGCACCTATGGGATGCCCTCTGCACTCCAGCCCCCCACTGGTATTAATGGGCTTTTTGCCACCTAATGTTGTTGCTCCACTTTCAGCAAAAGGACCGCCTTCGCCAACTGGGCAAAAACCCATTGATTCTGTTTGATGTAACTCACCCCAGCTTGTAGCATCATGTAGTTCTGCTAAGCTTATATCACCAGGACCAACGCCAGCCTGCTCATACGCTAACCTTGATAATCGCTCACCAATATCCGGCGCATCAAGGTCCCTATCCTCGCCCTGTCCCATAACCGATGCTATAATTTTTACGGGGCGAGTTCCAGACAATTTTCTTAAAAACTTTTCAGAGCATATAATTGTGGCAGCCGCACCATCGCCAACCGGTGCACACATCGCACGAGTCAGTGGCCATGCAACCAGCTTATCTGCCAATACTTCTTCTACTGTCATTTTGTGTTGATACTGTGACAAAGGGTTGAGTGATCCATGTAAATGATTCTTAGAGCAGATAACCGCTAACTGATACTGTGTGGATCCAAACCTGTCCATATGCCATCGCGCTCCGACAGCATATGCATCCATAAATACACTACGGCCTTCACCTGGCTTGCTTTCATCATGCGGTATGGTTATTTTGAATGACTTACTCACTTCAACTATCATGTTTATATGCTTCTCAAAATTTTCAACATCCATACACGATGCATAAGCACCCAGCGACAGTGCCTTATTAGGATTGGTAATTTTTTCTGAGCCAACAGCTATTGCCACATCATACATTCCTGCTTTTATGCCAGTATATGCTAAATGCAATGCTGAAGAACCACCTGCACAGGCATTTTCTACATTAACAACAGGAATTTTATCAATTCCCATTCCCCTGAAAATAACCTGCCCCCGTATGGAATGCTGTCCTGAGAACATGCCCCAGAAAGTATTTGAAAAAAATCCTGCCTGGATATCTTTTTTATCTATTCCAGCATCTTCCAGCGCAAGCTTTATAGCCTTTTCTGCCATTGACCTGACTGTTTCATCAGGATATTTGTTAAACCGTATCATACCGGATCCAATTATGTAGACATTACTCATCTCCCAATTTCTCCTTAACAATAATATTTCCTGCTGTCATTGATAACGTGTCATTTGAGCCATCCTCAATCATCCCTGCACGGGCATCTCTAAACAGTTTTTCAATGGTAAATTCTTTCGATAGCCCATAACCGCCAAATAGCTGTATGGCATCACTGGTTACCTGAAATGCTGCTTCAGTGCAATATACTTTAGAGGCAATAGAATATTTAACATCGGGTGGTGTAGTATTCATATTGTATATCATGGCAGCGCGGGAAAATGCTCTAGCTGTTTCAACTTTTACAAACATATCGAATAATTTTTTCTGCACCCACTGATGGTCACACAATCGCTTCCCACCCTGTATGCGTTCAGTACAATATTGCAATGTCATATCATATGCTGCTTGAGCAAGTCCAGTAAAATAGGCACCCATGGTTGCATTAGCGTGCCCCAATGTTAATTCCGTCATTGCCTCATAACTTTCCGGATCTACTATCATATACTCTTCAGGGCAGATAACATTATCAAAAAATATCTCGCCCTGGGGGAGTTCTCTCTGCCCCATTTTATCCAGAGGCTTACCTCGGGTAACACCATCCTGATTTAAATCAATAAGGCAAATACCCCCTCCAGACAAACCTTTTGAAGGGTCAAGGTTCAGAAATAATGCACAGTTTGAAGCAACAGGGCCATTTGAAATCCATGCTGATTTTTGCCCGGAAATGATCCATTCACCATTTTTTTTATGTGCCTTGACCTGTTGTGTCAATGAAGCATCTTTGAAAAAGCTGGTTCGTGGAGCTAAATTATCACTTCCATGATCAGGCTCAGTAATTCCCCAGCAACTCATGACGCTTGCATCCTTGCAATTTACAAACGGAATAACAAACTTTTCTATAAGCTTGTCCTCAGCCAACATAGTAGCATAAAATGCAGCAAAGCAGCTACAGCCTAATGATACTGCAAATCCCACACTACCATATGCCAGCTCCTCCCAGAAGATATGAACAGCCAATGGGTCAAGCCCTAATCCACCATATTCATCAGAAATCAAAACAGTATGGTAGCCATTCTTGTACATCTTTGCCATGCAATCCCAATAAATTGAGCCTTTTTTAACAACATCATCAGCCGGAAGTTTATCTAATTCCAGAGAAGCAGGCCGCAATACTTCCATAGAAAACCTATGTACCTGCTCTTTAAGATGTTGATGCTCATCCGTTAGTTCTATATTGAGTTCTGTATACAGCATATGAACCTCCGTAAGTACATGTTATTTCTATAGATTTTGGGCACTTTTCAAAAACTGCTTTCTTCCAAAATTATTCATATAATAGAAAGCGGTTTTATTCTATAATAGTGTGCCCACAAGGGAACATTCAAAAAATATTTTTTAAAGTCCCCCTATTATTTATAATCCTCAAATGCATATATTGTCCCAACACCTTTTAAGAAATCTTCTTTAAGAACACGTGTTAAAGCTTTCTCGGTAATTGTTTTGGGAATTTCCGGAACAATCTGCAAATATGAAGGAATAAAATTTGCTTCCAGGTTTTTTTTCAGATAATCATAAAATAATTTTGGATCAATTGATTTCCCTTCAAAACAGGCAATAGCAGCTACAAGATCACTTTCGCCAGGGGCACCAGAAGCAGCAGGAACACCATACACCGACACTTCTGATACATCCGGGTGTTTACCAATGATAGTTTCAATATATTCTGGTTGGATGAAATCACCAGACCTTCTAAGCTCTGACCCTTTACGATAATCAAAATAATACCAGCCCTCTGAATCCCTATGTACCATATCACCGGTTCTGAGCCAACCGCCACGTGTCTTTTCTTTTGATTCTTCAGGTTTACCAAGATAATCAACTTTTGTTTCACCCTTCAATAATCTGCATATTAACTCCCCCGTCTGCCCCACTGGAACTTCATTGTCGTTTTCATCCACTATCTTAAATTCCATAACACCTGGTACAGGTTTGCCAAAAGAACCAATGGGCCCTTTCCCTATAGGTTTATACGCAAAGCCACCTTCAACTGACCCATACCATTCAAGTATTTTAACATTGAATCGTTTTTCAAATGCTTCCCAAATTGATGCAGGAGTGCCGGCACTAATGACCACTTTGACAGGGTTATCGGCATCATCCGGTTTTTCCGGCTCATTGTATATTCCTGCCATCATTCCACCTAAAAGTGAAAATGATGTACACCCATACTTTCTACATATATCCCATATTCTGCTTTTGGTGAATCGCGGGCTGAATACTGCAGTTATTCCCATAGAAAGTGCTGGAAATAGAGTGACTGCCTGTGCATTTCCATGCGTCAGTGATAATCCATTATATAGGATATCATCCTTCTGGTAGCGCCACACAATACTATTTAAGATATTAAACAATCCAGTTCTATTATTTCTGATTGCCACCCCTTTTGGATCGCCAGTAGTCCCCGAGGTGTATATAATCTGCATTGGGTGACGAACATCCATTATCATCTGATCAACTGTATCCCAGGTATTCTTTTCAATTGTTTCATTCAATGCATGGTATTTATCAAGAACTGGTACAGCATGTCCTTTTTTATATAGCACACTGATTAATTTTATAGCCGGTAGATTAGGCAATACCTCTTCCAGACTGCTTAGCAGTTCATCTTCAACTATCACTGCTTTCGCATTACAATTGTGTAAAAGGAACCGTAGTTTATCACCCCTGCTTCGCGGATCAATTGGCACCATGATGGCTCCTATCGTAGTTCCTGCTAGCAGAGCATAGACAAATTCAGGATAATTTTTCATAAAGACAGCAAATGTATCCCCCTTATCTATTCCATTATTAAGGAATAGCCGTGCTATTTTATTTGAATTTTCATAAAGGTCTTTATACGTACAGCGCTCATCTCCCATCTCACCCTGTTCAAAAATATAAACCAGAGTATCAGGATTTTCATCTGCTTTAATTTCAACCAGGTGTGAAGCTATAACTGGATTAAGATGTGCTTTTGTTGCCATACTCCCCTCCATATTTTATTCTTCGATAGCTCCTATAAATCCTCTTGTGAAAGTTGGGAATTCCTTTGCAAAAATTTCATCCCAGTGTTCTTTTGTCCAATACTGATGTCGATCAAAGAAAGGATCAGCTTTTGCAGCACTCACTGCAACTGACGTTGCAATATCAATACCTTCAAGCTTATTGAGGGCAAAAGCAGCAAATGCTATTGTACTGAACACCCTACAATGTAAGCCCAAACGCCATGCCATTGATGCAGCAGCACCAGCAGCTATATTAATATTTATATTTTTAAACTGGCAGCTTGGTCCACGTGCGGTTAATGCTTCAACTTCCTCCGCTTTATTCAGTTCAGCACAGGTTCTGTATCCACAGGCTCCGCAATTATAATTAAAATCCGATTTTCGTTTATCACCAATTAAAAGCACTGCACATGGCTCTTTTACCAGTTCCATTAGAAACCTTCCATCCCGTGCAGCCAACGGCGACATGTCCCCTAAGGAATAGCAAAACTCAGCTATATCCTTTAAATCATCAATAGAAAGGCTTACCATTTTTATGGTATTGCGCTTGCCAAATCTAAACGAATTATAGGCAGCTAAGGCCATAAGCTCAACTGCCCTATTTAATCCATTCTGTATAAGCTCATTCATATCTATTGCTGGCATAAAAAACCTCCATAAACTATTTGTTATATATTATGAAAACCTCTAAAAACTGCTTTCTTCCAAAATTATTTATATAATAGAAAGCAGTTTTATCCTATATAGTGTGCCTAAAAGGAAACATCCGAAAAAATAGTTTTTTAGAAGTTCCCTTATAATGAAGCCGTGATGCACTATTAACTGTAAATAGACCTGAACTGAGGCCATAATCGCTTGATGATCCTGTCATTCATAGTTTTTTCATTTATTTCATCATACCGCAATGGGATATCCCTGAATGGGCTCTTTTCTGTTACTGATATCCCAACAGCCAAACAAAAGCCAGTATTCTTTGGCACTATACCCATACGCATAGCTGCTGCACCTGCTGACCAGAAGACTCCATAATCAATACCTAAATTGCGAGCCAGTGACACTATACCATCAATAGCATAAGCAATATTATTAGCTCTGAATATACATAACGGGCCCTTGTAAGCAATACCCGGATCATCAGGTAATTTTTCACTTTCTTTCAAATATTCACAGGTGAGCTTTCCACACATATTGCAGTTAGTATCTGCAGGGTCTGTATAACATCGTAGCGATGTAATAATTAGCACTGCATCAGCATCTCTAAGCATCATGGCATCACGGTTAAAAAAAGCCCAGCGTTCATTTTCTTTTGCCATCTTTTCGATTGCCTGGCATAAATCCTCAATTTTACATTCATCATCAATTATGTGAACAGTACATTCCCCCACACCTCCTACACGTGGTGTTGTGGTTGCACTTGCCAGTAACAAGTGTGCTGCTATCTTAACGGCTGCTTTTCTATCTTCCTCAAATTGCTTCATGCTTCGTTCAATACTCATCTGCACCCTCCTCTACACCAGCCCATGTTTTTTAGCAATTTCAGGATATGCCGCATATGCAGGTTTCAGAAGTGGAAGGAGTTTAATGACTTTGGGCATGGGTCCTTTTGCCTTTATTAACCCTTTGGCCAATGCAACAGGCATCGTTAATTCCTGCAGCCAGAATTTGTGGCATGAATCACCTGAAAGTGTCATTTCGATCGTTGGCTTTAACTGTGTCGAGCCACATATAACCTTGCCCCCATCTTCATTTGATATCCATATCTGACCAGCAGGATCATGAATATCAAACTTTATAATAATGTCTGATTCTAAAAATTTTTCTCTGGCTGTTGTATCACCTAATAAAGCATTAAACAGCTCACCCAATACTTCATACATTTTTTCAGTATTTGAAAAAACTGGCATGGCTAACCTCCATTTAAGTTATTGTTAATTTTATATCTGAGCGCTGAATGCAAGCATCTATGTGGAAAGTCTAATTAGATTATATCGTTTGTTTAATTTTTACAACTAATTAAGTTTCTTGGCAATCACCTCCTTACAAAAATAAAATTATTATAGTTGGTTGATTGTACAACCAACACCAATTTTGTCAATTCAATTTTTCTTTATTCTTGAATCTACGACTTATCAAACTTGTTATCTATTGTAACTTGATAATAATTATAAAAATTACTTGCATATTGCAAAATGCCACAGCATTATTGATTTATACTATACAACATATGAGGTCAGAGCATGAATAATGTAATACGTTTTGGCGTATCAATAGATGAAAAACTGTTGGACAGGTTTGATGCCTTGATTAATGAAAAGGGATACGTAAACCGTTCTGAAGCCATACGCGATCTTATTCGAGATATGCTGGTGAAAGAAGAAATCACTGACCCAAATGCGGAAGTCATAGGGACACTGACTCTTGTATACAGCCATGATGTTCGCGAGATAGCTGATAAACTGAATGACCTTCAGCATGATAATTACAAATACATAATTTCATCAGTCCATGTACATTTGGATGAACATAACTGCCTGGAAGTTCTGCTATTACGTGGCACATCATCACAGGTTAAAAAGATAGCTGATAATTTATTGGCCATAAAAAACGTACGCCATGGAAAATTAACTATCACCACCACTGTTGATTATCATGAATAAAAAAAATTAATTACTCAACTATCCAGCCAAATCTTCCGATAATCTGATAAGGGTTTTTATATCCTTTCTGGTAAATGTGCGTTTAAACGGAACATAAGGAGATGTTCCATGGTTTCATGGATGAGTGCCAATGACATACGTTTTATCATAATTTTATTAATATTCCATATGGGATGTGTTCCTCCTGCATATCGTCATACACAGGATATTAACAAAAAAAACAGCACACAAAAAATATACCAGCAGTTCAATTATAACGAAGACGATAATACCCCCATTATCCCTGACGAGAATACATATTACATTAAAAACGAATCCTATACAACACAACCAGTGTACTATGAAACAGCTCAGGTTGAAAGCAATCCTGTCTATCAAAATAGTCAATCAAACGAAAATAATAATAGTAGAAAATCGCTAGCAAAAGGCAAATGGCATAGTATTAAAAAAGGAGAAACACTATACCGACTTTCCAAACAGTACAATACTACTGTTGAGGCAATCTGTGATGCAAACAATATTAAAGATTTCACCACAATAAAGGTTGGACAAAAAATTTTTATTCCTTCTCATGTTTCAGGTAATAATTCTCAAACAAAGAAATCTTCTGCAGATCAAATACCAACAAAAAAATTTGACAGTAGCTTTTCTTTTATCTGGCCAGTACCATCTGTTATTACATACACTCGCGATCAGGGTGGAGTCCACCCCATAGGCATTATTATAACCAGCAGGCCAAAAAGCAAAGTTGTTGCAAGTGCTGAAGGCACTATAGCAAAAATTGGGACTATGCGAGGATTTGGAAACTTTGTGGTCATCATGCATAAAAAGGACTTTTATACCATCTATTCTAAGCTGGATGCAATTACTGTAAAGGAAGGCCAGTCCGTTATACGGGGCACAACAATTGGATTTTTAAGCGATAGCAACCCGTCACTACACTTTCAGATAAACCACTCTGGCAAGCCATTAGATCCTTTGCACTATCTATCTCAGAAATAGATTATACTTTGATTATACTTTTCCGGCTTGAACCAACCGTGCAAAGTGCTCAAATGACCTGTCGTAGGTTCTTTCAGCATCTTTGGGGAAAGCACATCCAGGAAGCTGCCGCTTCTTCAGATGATATGCAATACAATCACAACATAACCCCTTTCGTGAACAGGGATCATAACTGCAGGTACACAGTGAAAGATTTCGTTCTTTTTTACATTCCATGGCATTATTTTTCCTGTGATTTTAATATTCCAAAATGAGTACCACCCAGGTGATGAATTAATTGTACTTTGTTAATATCAATAACTCCATCCGGGGTAAAAAGATGTTTCTGTGCCATAGCACCAACAACATTACCAACCACAATGGTATGGTCCCCTGCTTCAATCATTGAATATAACTCACATTCAATGTGGGCAACACAATCCTCAATGTAAAACCCATGTATTTTAGAACACGGCACAGCAGTTAAATTTGCTTCTTTACATTTGTCAACTTTCCTGCCCGAATAGGTGCCACAAAAGACAACAGCATCTAGCAGTTTAAATTCAGGGATATTTATGCAAAAACATCTGGATTCCTTAATTAGTTCAAGGCTATAGCGCTTATTTGCCAGGGCACATGATAATAGCTTTGGTTGACTTGAAACCGGCATATGCCATGCAACAGTGGTTACCGTTTTCTTTTCCTGTGATTGAGCAGATACTAAAATAACATTACCTGCATTAACCAGTCGATGTGCATCCTGAATTGGAATAGTAATAAAATCACTCATTCAAGGATATCCCTTTCATTTGCTATTGTTTTTATTGCCATAAATGTATTAAATATAGCTTCTGCCAGAAATTTAAAATTTATAGTCGCGTAGGTATCTCCTTCCGTGTGATAATTTTTATTTCTATAAAAAGCGGTATCAGTAATCATTATAGCTGGAAAACTATACTTATTGAATGAATAATGATCGGATAGATTAATACCAGGTATTGAAGCAGGGCCTATCATATCAAATATTTTATTTTTTGCAAACCTGTTATACTCCCGTTTCCATTTATAGGCATAGGGAGCATAACTTGGCAACGCAACAACAGCCAGAAAATTGCCATACGGAGGATACTCTTTTTGCATACTGCTCAACGGATAATCCTGATGCATCCTGTTACCAGCGTAGCCAATCATCTCCAGGCAAATCATCAAATCAATATGTTCGTCTCTTTCCTTGCAACCCTTTGCATGTACCATACTACCCATATAGGGTCCTGAGAAAAAAGGAGGTTCTTCTAACGTAAATGCTACAAAACGCAATTTTTTTCTGAAACTGTAATGCGATAGTAACCTGTGAAGTTCCAATAATCCAGCTATCGCTGAACCATTATCATCTGCACCGGGAGTATCTTCAATAGTATCATAATGCGCCCCGATAATGATGATTTCATCATTATCCTCAAAACCCGGAATTTCAGCAATGACGTTGCCAACTTCCATGCCATTCACAAGGTATTTTTCTTCATATACCCTGTCATTATATTTCTTTAAATAATCATGAATATACTGCCGTGTACGATCTAAATTATCATATCTCCTTAATGTGCGTTCACCAATCTCTTCTGCTAAAAAATGTAAAATATCCCTGGAATTTTCCTGTATCTCTTTTACATCATTATGTGTTGCATCTATTAATGATAATAACCACATCCCACGACCTCTTGATATATCTATCTATAGTAGCAATTAAAACCTGCTATTCATTTATTAGATGAGTAATACAAAATTACAAGATATTAATGCAAGCAAATTCAAAAAAAATTTTATACTATATACAATTATACAGCCTGAACAAAATTCAGTGAGTTTATATGTTTTAGTAACTAAAAATTATTTATCGATTTCACTAATTATTCCTAAATGTGGAAATTTGAATAAAATATAAAATAGTGTACACCAGGGTTGTCTCAAAAGACATCTTCTGCAATGACTTTTGCCATACTGTCATTGCGAGGAACGAAGTGACGAAGCAATCTTGTCTTCTGCGGCATTGAGATTGCTTTGCTTCGACAAGCTCAGCACTGGCGCTACGCTCGCAATGACTTTGCACCCGCGTCATTGAGAACTCCACGGATTGTTTTGGGATACCCCCTGTACACTATTTTCATTATGAAATTTTTTAAGGAATTATTGCTGTATCGATTTATACACTTTATATTAATATTAGTAAAGCAAATAAATGTGCAGTATTTTTTTGGGGTTTAAACTTTTTTTTATTTTATTAAAATATTAATTGACTAAAAATTAATTTATTATAGTATGTTTATCAATTAATTTCATAGCAATAGTTGCTCACACAGTGCATTCAAATATCATATACTTTTGCCAGTTACTATATCGTAAAATTTTCAATGGGGTTAAAGAAAACAATGAAACATTCAGCTGATGTGACATCACATCGGTTCAGATCAACAATTAATAATCTGGCACTGTATGCACTTGAACATGAGCTCACCAATGACCTGATTGCTCGCGAAATTGAAAAACGGTTTGCAACGAAAAAAACAGGCAAAAAAGATAAAATTATGAAAGATGTTCTTCAATCATGTTATAGACTAGTGTGGGATTCAACCCTACCATTTGAAAACTCAATTATTATAAAAGAAGTAAAGGACGAATACACACAAACAATAGAAGCCACAACCGCAATTACACTGGCTCAATGCATCATCCAGACAATAAAGCGTTTTGACATATATCCTGAAAAAAATAAACCATTACCACAAAATTTTTACTCTTTATGCGTGGATAAGCTTTTAGAGGGACCATTATCCCAGTATGATCCTGATTTACTTGTTATTTACTGCAAGCAAACAGTTATCATGCTAAAGACAGCAGGAATTATTAATGAACATTCAGTTGATACAGTGAACGTAGTAGATCTATACCGCAGGCTATTTTCAGCATTCTGGAATAAATGTAATTGGAAAAATCTGTTCCCTTCAGGTGGTTATATTTCAAATGATATTAAAAATAACCGGCAGCTTTTATTAGATATTCTTCTTTCTTCAAATAAACCTGTACAGTTAGATTCAATAGCCCATACATATTTTGAACTAACCGGCATTGCAAATCCTTATGACCTTTTTGCCATATCCCTTCTTGATTTTTCTGTTATTACATGGTTATCCTTTTTTGGCATTATTGAATACGTTCATACTGCTGCGGATATGCCCGTCACAATAGCTTTAACCAATACTGCATATCATCTTGTACATTTGATATCCCAGTAAACACTATGTCCTCAATCATCGATACCGTTATAGCCCATCATCAAGAACATTTCCCACATTCAACTGATTGTGCACTCTTTGCTTCTCCTGGCAGAATCAATATTATTGGTGAACACATTGACTACAATGGTGGGGCTGTTCTCCCGGCTGCTATCGACAAACACATATACATATGTGTTTCCCGAAATGATGATGGCATTATCCGCTTTGTATCTGCAAATCACAAAGAAACAGGTGAAGTAGCAATTAACAATCTCCATTCTCCACAAACTAAGACCCATGCAGCACATACGTGGTGGGTATATCCCTATGGCGCCTGTGCACTCAGTGATATTGAATTTGACTATGGTCTTGATTTTAGTTTTTACAGTACTCTCCCCGTAGGTGCTGGGATGTCAAGTTCAGCTTCTATCACGGTGGGAACGCTGTATGCACTCTATTCACTATACAACAAAAAAATAAAAAATACTGAAATTGCTTTGCAAGCTCAAAGGGTTGAATGGGATTTTGCAGGGGTTAAATGTGGCATTATGGACCAGATGGCAATTATTAATGGCAAGAAAGACAATGCAATACTGCTCAATACTCAAACTATGAATTATAACTTTATCCCTGTGGATACATCAGCTGTCAGGTTTGTCCTTGTCAACAGTGACGTTAAACACAGCTTGCGTGAATCAGGCTACAATGATAGGAGACAAGAATGTGAACGCGCTACCGCGATGTTAAAAAAAGCAGGTTTTGGCATACAATATCTGTGTGATTGTAGTATCGATGACCTTCCAACAATTCATAATATCCTATCTCCAACTGAATATAAGCGTGCATATCATGCTATTTCGGAACATCATCGCGTACATCAATTTGCAAGGGAAATCCAAAATTATAACTTAATGAAAGCGGGTGAATTGCTCTATAAATCTCATGAAAGCTTAAGTGTTTACTATGAAGTCAGCATCCCTCTTATAGATGAAATGGTAGAATGGGCATCTCAAATTGATGGAGTGTACGGCTCACGGCTTATGGGAGGGGGATTTGGTGGTTGTACTATCAGCATGGTGGCATTATACGCAGTAGAACATTTTACAAGAGCTATCGCCCAGAAATTTAAAAAGAAAGAAAATAGAACCCCTGAAATTTACGAATGCAGTATACAAGACGGAACCCACCGTATTGAATAAAAAAATTGTACAAATATTTTGATTTACAATAAACTAATGGTATACTATTAGTGGTTGAACCACTGAACCACTATAAAAGGTGGCGTTATGAAAAAAAATACGTTAGGAAAAATACAGAAAAACACCCTTCACCAGCAGATAGTTTCCCTGCTGGCAAAACGCATTATTAATCAGATGCAGCCTGGTGATAAACTGCCATCCGAACGCGATATTGCTGCTGATTTAGATGTCAACAGGGCAACTGTGCGTGAAGCATTGAAGAAACTGGAGACATTGGGGTTTATTGAAATTCGTCATGGTGAAGGCATCTTTATTAAAGATTACTTGACCAGCGGCAATCTGGAACTTTTCAAAATGCTGATATACCTTAATGATACTATTCCGCTTTCAATACTGCAAAACCTTCTTGAGATCCGAAGAATTATTGTACCCCAGATGGCAGCCAATGCTTCAGAAAACATCACCAAAGAAGAGGTACAGCAATTTGAAGCGATAGTAACCGGTCAGGATACTATCCTGGAAAAAGACTTAGCTGTTCATCAACTCATTGCTAAAGCAAGCAGGAATATGCTCTATATATTTATCTTAAATTTCTTCAACCAGATATTCAGGGATTTTGGCTATCTGTATTTTGAAAATCCTGATAACAAGAAACGCTCTGAAATATTTCACCGTGAACTTCTGGAAGCCTTTAAAACTAAAAACAGCAAAAAGGCATATACTATAACGCACAGAGTACTGGAATACACTGAAAAAAGAATTTATGCATACTATTCGCAAATCTATAACAATAAGGGGTAATGCTATGAAACGTTTTATTGAAGAAAATACTAAAGAACACTTTGATTGCATCATTGTAGGGGCAGGCATTACCGGTGCTGCTGTTGCCTATGAGGCTGCATCACGGGGCTTAAATGTTGCACTTCTTGAAAAAAACGATTTTGGATGGGCAACGTCTGCAGCAACATCAAAACTTATTCATGGGGGATTGCGATACCTGAATTATTTTGAATTTGGACTTGTTCGTGAATCGCTTCGTGAACGCAGGATACTTGAAAATATTGCGCCAAACCTTGTGTATCCTTTCCCATTCATGATACCCAATTATAACAGACTGGAAAACAACCGATGGGTTCTTAAAATTGGAATGATACTGTATGATATACTATCCTATGATAAAGGCTTTACCTGGGATAAATCAAAAAATATTCCCATGCACTTTACTTTAAGCAAAGAAAAAGCCCTGCAGGAAGAACCAAACATCAGACCTGAAGGTTTAACTGCTGCTACAGTATACTATGACTGCCAGAGTATATTTCCAGAACGCTTAACCTTAGCATTTATCAAATCTGCTGTACAGTATGGCGCTAAAGTTGCTAATTATGCTGAGGTTGTGAATTTTGTATACACCAATAATTTCATTACAGGTGTTATTGTTCATGACAGGCTTACTGGCAAGGAAGTAACCATCAAAGGCAATCTCATCATTAACTGCGGCGGACCATGGGCTGATATTATCCTGAAAAAAGCAGAAAATGGAAACACAAAGCATCAGATACGGCGATCAGAAGGGATTCACATAATCACAAAACCAATGGTAAATAAATATGCTGTTGGACTTATGCCACGGAAAGGAAGGCATTTTTTCCTTATTCCCTGGAGAGGGTACTCTCTCATTGGAACCACTGATAAAGAGTATATTGGCAACCCCGATGAGTACACCGTCACAAAACAGAGTATACAGGAACTGCTTGATGATGTAAACAGTGCTTTTGGTGATGGCAACCTCTCATTTAAAGACATTACATTTGCCTATGGCGGATTGCGACCATTGGTTGAAGATCAGGTAGAAGGCACATACCAGTCATCACGGCGATATGAAATTTACGATAATGCTGAAGAAGGTGTTAATGGCCTGATTACTGTTGAAGGTGGTAAATATACTACCAGCCGCAACCTTGCCGTTAACGTCATGAAGCTTGTAGAAAAGAAAATTCAGCGCAAACTTCCTCCTTCAGTTACCCATACACAATATTTAGCAGGATGCAAGATAACCGACCTTAATGCCTTTTTTAACAAGGTGTACACTTCATATTCTTCATTTAATAAAAACACCCTTACAGTCCTGGCAAAATATTACGGGTCAGAATTGGATGCATTAATGAACATAGCTACTTCAAACAAGAAGTACAGGGAGATAGTTACTCATGATGGGGAAATTCTTGCAGAAGTTATCTATGCAATCCGTCATGAGATGGCACGCACTCTATCCGATATCGTTTTCAGGCGAACAGGTATCTGTACTGCGGGAAATCCTGGCAATGATATACTCAAATTGGTTGCTGAAACCGCAGCAAAAGAACTTAAATGGGATGAAAAAGAATTAAAACGAGAGCTTAAAAGCGTACAACAGCGGCTTCAACTTCCCAAATAATTATTGCATACAATACCTATTGGTGCTATCTCTGGTAATACGTAAAAAATAATATGAGGTAGCACCAATGGTTGAGATACACCCGCTTAACGATTTTCCCAGTTATGCGCCAGTGCTGGCATACTGGTCATATAATCAATGGTACAGTAAAAGGGATATACCTTTCACTGCGCTGGTTCAGTCATATATAGAACGCGCCCGCAATACAACGGTACCCCTGGCATGGGTTGCCATTAATGATAAAAAGCTTCCCGTAGGCATGGCTTCACTAAAAAATAATGACCTGTGGTCCCGTACTGACCTCAATCCGTGGCTTGCATCACTGTATATTGTCCCCGAATACCGCTTCCAGGGAATTGGCGACAGGATAATTAGAGCAATAATCGCTAAAACAAAAGAATTGGGATACAAAACACTATACCTTTTTGAAGGACACAATGATACTGTCAATCTTATCCAGTATTATACCAAACGTGGATTTTCAATACTTGAAGAGGCTATTGATAACGATGGCAAACTGACCACAATTATGTATATTAATCTGTAATAAACTATTGACAGGTCCATGATAATGCAATACATACAGTTGAAAGGAAACACCGTATGAGTAAAACAATTGTATTTTTAGATGCTTCAACGGTTGATTTTGGCGATATTGATTTTAGTCCCATTGCATCATTGGGAACATTCATTACCTATCCCGTCACAAAACCACATGAAACCATATCGCGAAGCAAGGATGCTGATATTATTATCACCAACAAGGTTGTCTTTTATGCTGATGAAATAGCTCAATTGCATAAGTGCTCACTTATAGCTGTTGCAGCAACTGGCTACAACACTATTGATATTAAGCAAGCAAAGAATAAAAACATCGCCGTTGCCAATGTTCCCGGTTATTCACGAGAAGCAGTTGCACAGCTCACCATGTGTTTTATACTGGCATTGGCAACGAATCTTGTTAAATACAACACTGCCACTCATGATGGAAGCTGGAGCCGTTCACCCATTTTTACTATGGGGAACTGGCCCACCATGTGCATCAATGATAAAGTGTTAGGCATCATGGGCTACGGTGACATTGGGAAACGAGTGGGACAACTGGCACAAGCGTTTGGCATGAAGGTCATTGCGCTTAAACGGGAAAACTCATATACCGATACCGCAGTTGAACGATATCCCCTTGAAGAATTTTGTAAAATGGCTGATTTCATATCTATCCACATGCCGCTGAATGAATCCACACACCATATGGTCAATAAAGATTTTCTTGCTATGATGAAATCATCAGCGTATATAATAAATATGGCACGAGGCCCTATTGTTGATACAAAAGCGCTTGCGCATGCACTCCATAATAACGTGATTGCCGGTGCAGCTCTGGATGTGCTTGAACAGGAACCACCTGATATCAATGAACCTATTCTTTCAGCACCCAACTGTATTATAACCCCACATATTGGTTGGGCTTCTCGAGAAACCAGGCAGGCTCTTATTAATGAGATTGCTCAAAATATCAAAGCATTTTTGAATGGCACAAAAAGAAATATAGTTAACGAAACCGTATAACGGAGGTATATATGTTACTAGGAATTGTTGGTGCAGGCATAATGGGTACAGACATTGCACATTTAGCCATTGAAAATAATTTTGATGTTATTCTTCACGATATTGATGAATCACAATTGAAACACGCATATGAAACAATAACAGGTCGCCTTGACAGATATGTTGAAGAAAAACGACTGGAGCAGTCACAACGGGGAAAGATAATTTCCAAATTAAAATTACATAAAAACATTAAAGACCTACATAAAGCTGATATCATCATTGAATGTATTCCTGAAAATCTTGAATTCAAAAAAAATGTTTTTAAGTCACTGGACGCTATATGTAAAGCAGGTACAATACTTGCAAGTAATACATCATCACTGCCCATTACCAGCATTGCAGCCGCCACACGACGCCCTGAATATGTCATTGGTATTCACTTCATGAATCCCGCTCGCGCAATGCGTCTGGTGGAGATAGTTGGTGGTATTGCTACAACCCGTGAAACAATTGAATCGGCAAAAAGTTTTGTAAAATCCTTAGGCAAAACACCTGTAGAATCAAAAGATTACCCTGGTTTTGTGTTAAACAGAATCCTTATGCCAATGATCAATGAGGCAATCTTTACTTTGTATGAAGGAGCTGCTACTGCAGAAACTATCGACAAAACCATGAAGTTAGGCCTTAATTTGCCAATGGGCCCATTACAGCTTGCAGATTTGATTGGGCTTGATGTTGTTCTTGCTATTATTGAAGAATTATACGAAGGCTTTGGCGATCCAAAATACAGGCCATGTCCGCTTCTAAAAAAATATGTTGAGGCTGGCTATTTAGGTAAAAAGACGGGAAGAGGATTTTATTCCTATTAAACTACAGCAAACGCATTGAAAGGTCAAATGCCTTAACTGAATGGGTTAGTGCACCTATTGATACATAATCAATGGGCAAATCAGAAAATTCTTTTAATTTATGTTCATCCATATTGCCGGATACTTCAACTTTTGCTTTCCCATTGATGATTGATAGCGCTAATGCAATTCGGTCTTTTGACATGTTATCCAGCATGATGATATCAGCCCCTGCTTCAACCGCTTCCTGCACCTGATTCAGTGTTTCAACCTCAACTTCAATAACAAACTGTTTATCATACGCCTTTTTAACCATTTCAACTGCCTGCAAAATTCCACCTGCTGCCTTTATATGATTATCTTTTATCAAAACCATATCATACAGCCCCATACGGTGGTTGGTACCACCACCACACCATACTGCATATTTATCAAGGAGTCTAAAACCTGGTAATGTCTTCCGTGTATCAAGTATTTTTATATTGGTATTACGCACAATCGAAACCATTCTGGCAGTACGTGTAGCTATTCCGCAGGTTCGCTGTAAAAAATTAAGTACTGTGCGCTCTCCCGAAAGAAGCGTCCGTACATTGCCTTCAATATCTGCAACGACATCGTCTTCTTTTACCGGTGCCCCTTCATTGCGGTACAGCGTCACTGACACCGATGGGTCCATGGTATGGTATATATATTCAATCAAAAATCCGCCGCAAAAAACACCTTCACTTTTGGAATGAATCCGCGCACGTGCAAATTGATACTCATCAAAAATTGCGTTACTGGTAATATCGCCACTACCAATGTCTTCTTTCAATGCCATTTCAATAAGTGTCGATAGCTCATCATATGAAGGTATTTCCATATATTATTCCTCGCATAACTGTCAATGTGCCACCTTGCTGTACAGTCCAATCTTCTTCTCAATATCAAATAACTGATCACGAAGTATTGCTGCTTTTTCAAATTCAAGATTGTCAGCCGCTTCAAGCATATCATGCTTTATTTTATCGCGAACCTTTTTCAAGTCTTCTATATTGCCAGTCCTATAGCTCTCTTTATATTCTGCAATTACATCGGCAAAAACATCGTCAGAATGATATTCACGTTCAATTATGTCAACTATCTCTTTGGAAATGCTCCTGGGTGTAATCTTATGTTTTTTATTGAAATCCATCTGCAATGTTCTACGCCGGTTGGTTTCATCAATTGCTTCCTGCATTGAACGGGTAACAGTGTCGGCATACATAATGACTTTTCCATTAATATTGCGCGCTGCTCTTCCTGCAGTCTGAATGAGTGAACGCGTTGAACGTAAAAATCCTTCCTTATCCGCATCAAGTATGGCAACAAGTGACACTTCAGGTATATCAAGCCCCTCACGTAAAAGGTTAATCCCAATAAGGCAGTCAAATTCTCCTTTTCGTAAATCTCGTATTATTTCAACACGCTCAATTGTTTCTATTTCCGAATGAAGATAGCGCACCTTCAATCCAACTTCTGTCAGGTACTCAGTTAGGTCTTCTGCCATCTTTTTCGTTAACGTTGTAACCAGCACCCGCTCACTGGCAGCAACGCGTTTTTTAATCTCGCCAATTAAATCATCAACCTGATTTGTTGCAGGCCTTACTTCAATTTCAGGGTCAATTAAACCTGTCGGTCGTATAACCTGCTCAACCACCTGCTGGGATTTTTCTATCTCATAGTCAGCAGGGGTTGCGGAAACAAACACCACCTGATCTATCATTTCTTCAAATTCGTGAAACTTCAATGGCCTGTTATCAAGTGCTGATGGCAGCCTGAAACCATATTCAACTAAGTTCACTTTTCGGGATCTATCGCCTTCATACATACCCCGTACCTGTGGTATTGTTACATGGGACTCATCAATAAACATGAGATAGTTACTTTTAAAATAATGAAGCAGGCAATGCGGTGGCTGGCCTGGCTCTCGGTGGTCAATGATCCGTGAATAATTTTCAATGCCATTACAATACCCAACAGTCCTAAGCATCTCAATATCATAGCGTGTGCGCATCTCTAACCGCTGTGCCTCTACGAGCTTTCCTGCATCCACAAATTCCTTTATCCTGTGCTCAAGTTCAATTTCAATCATGCGTATGGTTTCTTCCATTTCTTCTTTACTGGAAACATAGTGTTTGGCTGGATAAATGTACGCCTTTTCAAGCGTTTCTATACGTGCGCCCGTCACCGGGTTAATTTTGTACAGTGCCTCAATTTCATCGCCAAAAAACACTATACGCAATGCATCCTGCAGGTTGGCAGGAAATACCTCAACCGTATCACCGCGCACCCTGAATGTACCTCGGGTAAACGCTATATCATTGCGGTCATAATGGATTGACACAAGCTTCATTAAAAGATCCTGACGATCAACCATATCCCCCAAAATTAGCCGTATATGATTTTTTTCAAAGCTTTCCGGATTTCCAATGCCATAGATACATGATACGGACGAAACAATGATCACATCTTCCCGTTCAACCAGTGATGATGTAGCTTTGAGGCGCAGGCGGTCTATCTCATCATTAATGCTTGCATCCTTTTCTATATACAAATCCTGTGAAACGACGTAAGCTTCAGGCTGGTAGTAGTCATAATATGACACAAAATACTCAACAGCATTATTGGGAAAGAATTCCTTAAACTCACGGTAAAGCTGAGCGGCAAGCGTTTTATTATGGGTGAGTACCAGAGTAGGCTTCTGTACTTTTTCTATCACCTTTGCCATGGTATATGTTTTTCCTGAGCCGGTAACCCCAAGCAGTGTCTGGTATTTATAACCGCTGGCAATTCCTTCTGCCAATTTTTCTATTGCCTGTGCCTGATCACCTGAAGGTTTATATGCTGATACCACCTTAAATTGAGGCATGCTTCACCTTTGATTTTATAATAGTATATACAATGTAGCTATACTACATTAAAAAATACAAGAAAATACTACAAGCGGAACCAATCATACTTAAAGTGTTGCCGAGGTAAAGGGTTGGCCATCAAGTACAAAAAAACCATATTCTGCAAAAAGATTAGGCATTGCCGGAATAATGACCGAACGGGACCGAATTGTTGAAAAATGCATTTCTTTTTTTATGGGGTATTTAAAATCACTGCAGTAATCTCTGAAGTCCTTTATTGTCAAAAGGTGAATATTAGGTGTTTCATACCATTCATAGGGTAACAGTTTATTTTTTGGCATCCTTCCATACAGTGATAGGTATAACCGCAATGAGTAATGGGCAAAATTAGGGAAGCTGAAAACCGCATTCAGTGAAATCCTAAGCGACTCGCGGATAACAATATCCGGTTTCTTTGTGCTCTGCAATGTCTGGTTAACAATAACATAATCAAAAGAGTTGTCTTTATAGTCCGACAATCCTTCATCTATATCACCCTGATAGCAATACAGCCCCTTCTCCACACACTGGCTGACTCCTCCCGGAGATATCTCCACTCCAAAGCCTTTTACCTTCTTTTTTTCCTGTAGTAGCTTTAATAAAAGCCCATCGCCACATCCCAAATCAAGCACTCGCGAACCAGCAGGTATTAAATCAAGTATCAGATCATAGGCCACACGGTATTCTTTCATTTATTATAAACCTTCTCAAATTCCCGTTTTAAAAAGTTAGCAATATTATGTTCAAGCTGTTCATTGGGCAATAAAAATGTATCGTGCCCCTTATCACTTTGAATTTCAGTAAACACTACATTTTTGCTGTTCATACGCAGTGCCCTAACAATCTCACGTGACTGCGATGTTGGATATAGCCAGTCAGATGAAAAGCTTATAACCAGGTAATCTGAATTGACATGCACAAATGCATTTGCCAGATCACCTCCAAAATCATTCTTTAAATCAAAATAGTCAATGGCTTTGGTAATATATAAATATGAATTTGCATCAAACCTCTGGACAAAATCATTTCCCTTATGGTGCAGGTACGATTCAACCTCAAACTCTAAGTCAAACTGAAATTTAAATATATCGGCTTGTTGTAACCTTCGCCCAAATTTCTCGTGCATAAGCTTTTCACTAAGATATGTGATATGCCCAATCATTCGGGCAAGCGATAATCCATTGGATGGATTGGTTGCATGGTAATAATTTCCATTATTCCAGTTTGGATCGCGCATGATGGCTTGCCTGCCAACTTCATGAAACGCAATACCCTGTGCTGATAGAGAAGCTGCAGTAGCTATAGCTATAACCGATTGCACTCTGTCCGGATATGATATTGACCACTGCAAAGCCTGCATGCCACCCATTGAGCCACCGGCAACTGCCAGAAGCTTTTCAATTCCCAAATAATCAATTAAATGTCTCTGGGCATTTACCATGTCCTGTATGGTTACGATGGGAAAATCCAGAGCATATTCTTTCCCTGTGTTAGGGTTTATTGACGAAGGGCCGGTGGAACCACTGCAGCCACCAATGACGTTGGAACAGATGACAAAATATTTACTGGTATCAAATGCTTTGCCAGGACCAATATAGTGATCCCACCACCCAGGGTAGGCATCAGCTTCAGTATGATATCCTGCAGCATGTGCAGACCCTGAAAGAGCATGCAGAATTAATATTGCATTACTTTTACTCTCATTTAATGAGCCGTATGTTTCATACGCTAAGGTTATGGGTCCCAGTTTTTTACCTGAAACAAGTACCATTTCATGTGGTTCTGCAAACGTATAGTACTGCGTTTGAACTATGCCTACGGATGTATCTAAGGTAATTTCACTTTTCATGAATATTGTAACTCCTTTATAAAAATAAAAAACCGCTTACCGGAAGGTTGGAATAAGCGGTTGCCAGTTGCCTATCTCATCTTCCGGAATTTCTTCCGCTGGAATTGGCACCGACTTTTACCCGTGCCGGTTGCCGTGGCTTCACAGGGCCAGTCCCTCCACCACTCTTGATAAGATAGTACGATTAAAATTTATAATCGTGCTATAATACAAACTTAAAATACTATATCGAATATATCAATATACTAATTTAGCACAAATATAGCACATTATTAAGTAATGATAAAATAAATTTTAATATGCCATGTAATCAGAATGAAATACCTACATGTAAAGCAAAGGATACATTGTATTCACATTATATATATAATTTATTATTAACGTATCCACCCCTGCTGCCTTCAGCAGTATGAGTATATATAATTTCATGTACTTAAAAACTCTGAAGAGCTGCTTCAACTGAATTAAATACTTTTATCATTGACGTAACTTTTGTTAATTCTAACACTTTCTGAACTTCTGGAGTGGGTGCAGCTAATCTGAATTGTGATTTAAGATTCTGATTAATATTTAAGAAAATACCTATACCGGAGCTGGTAATCATCTTCACATCTGAAAGATCAACAACCATACGCTTTATTCCTTTGTTGACTATAGCCTGCTGAAGCTTTTCTTTAAGGTCTGGAACATCTAATGTATGTACTTCCTGCATAATTATCTTTACAACGAATGTACCATTTCCTTTATCTGTTAATTCTATCATACCGCTCACCTTTTTATGTAATGTGCTCAATCATTTGAAATAATAGCCACAGCGATTTCTTTTAGTCAATAAAAAAATTGATTTCTTCACCTGTTAATTTCCATATTATTTTTTTATACATTCCATGAGAAAAAAGGGAACTTTTAAAAACTTTAATTTTGGATATCCCCTTGTGGGCCCATACATATGATAAAACCGATTTCTATTATATGAATAATTGCGGAAGAACGCAGTTTTTTTAAGGTGCCCATAATTTTTTAAAAATACCTTCTAGTATAATGCAATGAAACATATATCATCGGTTACTATGGTAACACGGGTGGTAAAATATTTCTTGCCTTAAAAAAAGGTAATTAATACATACTGATAGTACATTGACAATCAATGCTATACATGGCAATTTTTGATTACTTTCTTTTCATTTAATATAGGATAGTAGACTATGATAACAACCTTCATAACTTTTGGATTATATCTGGTTTTGTTACTGGCAATTGGAGTATATTATTACAATAAATCACATGATATCTCTGATTTTATACTAGGTGGCAGGAAATTAGGCAAATTTGTCATGGCACTATCTGCACAGGCCAGTGACATGAGTGGCTGGTTGCTCATGGGATTACCTGGTGCGCTGTATACCAAAGGCATGCCTGCTATATGGATTGCTGTGGGACTTTTAATTGGGACATACTGTAACTGGAAATTTGTGGCAAAACGGCTTCGTGTTTATACTGAAATTACTGATTCTATTACACTGCCAACCTTTTTTGAAGACCGCTTTAAAGACCCCACAGGGCTGCTCCGTATTATCTCGGCTTTGATAATTCTTATTTTCTTCACCATTTATCTTTCTTCTGGATTTGTTGCATCGGGAAAACTGTTTGAGTCAATGCTTGGCATAGAATATCACATTGCAGTACTGGTGGGTGCTGCCATTATTCTTTTTTACACATCGCTGGGAGGGTTCTTTGCCGTCAGTATTACCGATGTTGTACAGGGCTCACTTATGTTTATTGCCATTGTTGTTGTTCCCATTGTTGCCATGCAGCACATTGGTTCCTTCAATGCTATAACTTGTGTCATGCAAAAATCATCCATACCTATTAACCCATTTACATCAGTAACAGTACTCTCTGTAATCTCTACGGTATCATGGGGGCTTGGCTATTTTGGTCAGCCGCATATACTGGCACGATTCATGGGAATACATTCACACCATGATATCAAGAGTGCCCGTCAGATAGCAATGACATGGGTAACTATTTCATTATGTGGTGCCTCCTTCATTGGGATACTAGCAGTGTATCTATTTCCACAGCTATCGGAACACAATGCCGAAAAAGTTTTTATCTTTATGATACAGAAATTTTTTACACCTTTAGTGGGTGGAATACTTCTTGCAGCAATACTTTCGGCAATCATGTCCACAGCTGATTCACAACTTTTGGTGTGTTCAGCAGCTTTAACTGAAGACTTTTACCAGCGTATTATTAAACGCAATGCATCACAGAAAGAATTAATTCACATTGGTCGAATTACCACAATGCTTATTACAGCCATTGCGGCACTATTTGCCATGAATCCTGAAAATACAGTTCTGGGACTGGTAGCCTATGCATGGGGCGGTTTTGGTGCTGCGTTTGGCCCTATAGTACTTTTTGCACTTTTTTCAAAGAATACCTCATGGCAATCCGTATTGGGGGGAATGCTTGCAGGGACAATTGCACTGGTTTCATGGAATTTTTTAGGCTTAAGTAAATATTGTTATGAGATAGTTCCCGGATTTATTGCAAATGTGATAACCATTATTGTTCTTAACAGAATCTATCCTCCACAAAATTCCACAATCAATGCCGAATTTGAAAAAATGACAAAAGAGATGCTATCCTAATAATTCATAAAAGTATTTTTTTGTAAAATAATGAATAATATGTCTCCAAAGTCTATAGCGGAGGAGATAATAGATAGCTTTTTTCCTTAAAAAATTTTGAGGATACATATTGTATTAACTTACGAATTTCTTTAATAAATAATTATAAAATATTAATTAAAATAACTATATTTTTTTTTATTGATAAAAATACCATATTTTGTAAGATGTCATACAAATACTAAGAATGATGGAGCTATCTATGGATGCTTTTTTTAACCCACGGTCAATTGCCATAATAGGTGCTTCAAACAAACCATTTAATTTAGGTGCAACAATCTGTGAATACCTCACATTTCTTAATTATGATGCAAAAATCTATGCCATAAACCGTAAAGGCGAAGATGTTAAAGGCTGTAAGGGATACCAAAGCCTTTTAGAAATTCCTCATGATGTTGATTTAGCCATTATCCTAACTCCTGCTCCTACCGTACCTGATGTAATAGAAGATTGCGGAAAAAAAGGCATACAGTCAGTTATCATTGAAACTGCTGGCTTTACTGAAGAAGGTCAATATGGGAAGCAGTTACAGAAACAGGTAAATGAAATTGCTAAGCGATATACTATACGTTTCATAGGCCCAAACTGTCTTGGCACATTAAATGCACATAACAGGTTCTGTTGTTTTTTTGGTGCTCGTCCCGGTGAATATGATGGTGTGTTTGAACGCCCTGGTGATATTTCTTACGTTATCCAGAGTGGAGGAGTTGGCGTGCTTATAATGGACTCATTGCGTAGTGACATTGTCAATGTTAATAAAATGATGAGTATAGGTAATAAGGAAGATATCGACGAAGCTGACTGCATTGATTACTTCAACACTGATGGTACAAAAGTTATTGGCATGTATCTTGAAAGCATCAAGAATGGCAAACGATTTCTTGAAGCTGCCAAACGCTCATCAATACCCATCCTTGTATACAAAGTTGGCAGGACTAATGAAGGTGCAAAGGCTGCTATGTCGCATACCGCTGGCATGGCAAATAACGATACCATTTTTGATGCAGCATGCAGACAGGTGGGTATTATCCGCTGTAAAGCCATAAGTGAATTGCATTCCATGCCAAAGATTTTTACCACCATGCCTCTACTCAAAGGCAAACGCATTGCAATCTTTACCAATTCAGGTGCTTTTGGCGGTATAACATCTGATTTGCTGGTTGAAGCTGGTTTTGAAATACCTACATTATCAGGCCAACTTCAGCAAAGAATTGCACAGTGTGGTAAACTCTATAATGTTTCAAATCCAATAGATTTAGGGCCTACATTATCACTGCAAACATTTATTGATATTTTTACTACATTATTGTCTTCAGATGAAATTGATGGCATCTGTGCAGTACCCAACGTATGGCAGCAGGTTGTTATTGATGGTATTCTTGAATTAATGAAGTTGTGTAAAGAATATGACAAACCGGCAGGTATATACATACCTAATGCTGTTGATCGTATACTAAAAGTACGCACCGCATATTCTATTCCCAGTTTTGAATCACCTGAAGAAGCGGTCCGTGCTTTACAGATATCATATCAATATTATTGCGCCAGTCAAAAAAGGTCATTCACCAAATCAAAAACCAGTGCTGGTGTATGATAGTTATTTCATCCATTGGGTCGTTCTTTTCTCATTTGTTGAGGTGATTTTTTAAAGTGCTTTACAAACTGCCGGTAAAATGTGGCTAAATTTTCATAGCCTACATCAAAAGCAACTTCAATTATTTTTTTATCAGAATATAATAATAAATGACGCGCTTTTTCCAGGCGTACAATTTGTATATATTTATTTATGGTTATACCTTCTTCACTTTTAAAGACTTTAGATATATAATCAGGATGCATTTCGCATTGTAGTGCAATGGTATACCTATCAATAGGTGAATTATAGTACTCATTGACATGTTCTTTAATTATTTTGATCAATGTTTTATATTTTTCAGTTGTATATAATAACTCATTATCTATTGCAATATAATCTATGGGATTATCATTATATAAACTGATTAAAAATTTTGCAATAAAACTGATTATAGATACCGATATCACAGCAAAAACAAATAGTGAAGACATCATTATATAACTATCCATAACCAGTATGCAATAACCAATGGTTAATAGTACTAAGATCAGGAATGATTCCCTGTAAGGGAAATGTACCTTGAAACATGGTAAATTCACTGGTTTTACAAAAAAAATACTGAAAGAAAGAATCATATCAACGCCAGGAATTATAATCTTTTGATGATCATAAACATTATTTGAAAATAGAATAAAAAATACTATGATTATACTTTTACCAACAACCGAGTACATATTTCTATGAAAATAACTACTTCTATCCCTATAAGGGGATTCTGCCACCATCAAACAATAAATACCTATAAAAATTATAACAAGGGCAACCATATAATGGGGTATAAAAATATACATAGAAAGAGGATATACATAAATTAACGAAACAAACATCAGTGCTACACATAATAGTAAAACTGGCACAATTATTTTGTCTTTCTTTATTGTATAGATAGTAGCTGTAACTATAATGCAGCAACAATAAGAAATAAAAATGCTTATTGGGAGATAGTAAATAACAATAATATCTTTAACCATGACAACAATTCCTTCCTTTTATTTTTTAAAACATTGCTATTGCAACGTTTTCTATTCTTTCTTTTTTTATTTTAATTTTCTCTGTTTTCAATAATCTGTTTATTATCTTTTTTTAAGCTAATGCAATACACTTTATATAATATGTCAAATATTTTTACAATATTTATCAGAATATCAACCTTCACACCGTCGCAATGCTTTATACTTTAAAATACCCATAAATAACACATTATTAAAATTTCTAATGTATTTATGGTAAAAAATTTTGGGCACTTCTAAAAACTGCTTTCTTCCAAAATTATTTATATAATCGAAATCAGTTTTAACCTAAATATTGTGCCCACAAGGGAACATCCAAAAAAATAATTTTCAGATGTTCCCTTATTTTATAATTGTGATTAACCACATACAAACCGATTATTATATAAGAACTCTAAAAAAAGTAACCTGCAATATCCATGAATTACAATTTTATGAAGATACAAAACCTAATTATACCTGTATTATTTTTTTTATATCTATCATCCTGCAGCACAAAAATAACAACAAAATCTGATGTGCGGCTTATATCAGCTTTGTTTGCCCCTTATATTAATGATATGAGTAATGCTGTTACTATCATACAAAAACATGAACTTATAGCCAATCTTACACATCTTATGACTATGGATAATGGTGGCCGTAAGTATTATCTGCTTGAATATGAGCACATAAACGAGATGATTGGTAATGTCACACAACAACTCTATGAAGATATGATTATAATCAATAGCTCTTATACAATACTATTTTCTATGAAAAGCATTGATCTTTATGGAAGAAGATTATCGCAACTATCTCCTATGTTGCATTACTTTGTTTCAAATCTTCCATATGATGATATAGCCATATATAAACCCTTTGAATATCCTCCTATGTCAGGCAATTACAGTTTCTGTATATGCTACCCTATTCAAATAAATGACAGAAACAAGGGATTTTGTATTGGGCTTATCAATCAGAACAAGTTTTATGACATATTACCCGCTGATTCAATCATTGCTGAAACCAATGGCCAGGTTATTTTCAATATAATACAAAGAGGTTCATTGAAGCTTGATGAAGATAAATTAAATAAATCATCAATTAATGTATCCGGGAAAAATTATACTATAAGTTTGTTACAATATAAGAATATTACCTGGTATATACTATATCCGTAAATGTACTATAATACTTTCTGTATGGTTTCTGTGATACTGTACATATTTTCAGCACTGTCAATATCAAGATTTGCTTCATATAAAGCTTTACCTATGGCAATTAGTTGCTCATCGTTTGGAGAATGTATCTGTTCTTTTATCATTTTTTCAGCCAGGCCAGGTAGCAGCAGGTAAGAATTTTCGGTAATAAGTAATTCATAATCTTTTAATCCCCTTTCCTGAAATACCAGCGTATCATAATGTATAGCTGGATTAATTAACACAATCTGACCTTTCCCTAACTTATAAAAATCTTCACTGGTACAGCAATTCGAAATAAAAATCACAACATCCGCATTCTCAAAAACATTATCAATGTTTGTGGCAATTCCTTTTTCTTTTTCAAAATGATACAGATTCACTTCACTTGTATCAAATCCCAGTACCTTGCTGCATCCAATGCCATATACCAATCGAGTTAAACGAAGGGATGAGGTTGTAATCCCAACAATCCCAATTACTGAATCAGCCAGTGATATATGATGGCGTTTTAAAATATTCATAACCTTAATGAGGCAATAGAGGGGAATCTCATCATATTCCCTGCTTAAAACTAGAGTCTGAATTTCATCCATCTGGTGAAAAAGTGAAACTTCTTGAAATGTATCAGGCATAGCAATCCGCATCAAAGCATAATTAGCGGAAACGGAATCAACAATTTTCAGTATATCCTCTTTTGTCCTGTATCGCATCAAAAGTGGTTGCGGATTTAGTTTACTGCAATGGCTCAGTAGTAGTGAATCCCTTTCAATCAGAATATAATGATATATTTCCCTTGGCTGTATCTGTTTACTATCTTCTGTCAGGATAATCATGCCACAATTGCTGGACATACCTGTAAGTTTGCGTGTTTCTTCTGTAATGAGATTATCTTTAAGAATCTCTATATAGCCAAGAATTTTACCCTCAAATTCACCAGCTGAATCAAACGGTATTGTGCTTGCTACCTTTAGCAAACCGCCTTCAATACCTTTTGACATGATATCACTACAGTCAATCAATGTTATTTCCTTAGATACCCAGCTTAAAATTTTTTCCTTAAAAATTTTTCTATCCGTATACATAAGATCAGCTTTATAGGTAGCATAATTCCCTTCCGAAGATATATAATTAATACTGCGGATTGCACATCCCGATTCAACCACCTTTTTAACGAACAATGCCAGATCCTGGCTGGTGCAGGAAAAGGTCAGTGTAACATATAATTTCATACTTCCCTCTTTTATAGCAATTTTTGTATATAGCTGGCAGTAGCAGCAATCTTTTTAGTAATATCGTCATTTTTTATATCTTTTTTGTTATTTATATCTGGCAACAGCAAATACTTTTTTTCATCAAAGCGATAGTTTAGTGAATTAAAAAAATGTCGCAATGTAATCACCGATGGCACAAACATATTGCCATAGTTGCCTGCACCAAGCAGCAATGCAAAGCCATATTGCTGGTGGAGTGGTTTATTCCCCCGATTGTAATATTCCCACAAAACCTGACAGCGGTCAATGATGGATTTTAACGGTGAAGGAAGATGTGAAAAATATAATGGTGAAGCAATGACGATTACATGAGCACGTTGCAGGACATCATACAGTTCATTCATAGCATCGTCAAAAACACAACCATATTCTCTGCTGCAATACCCACATCCTGTGCAGGGATGTACAGCTAACTTATAGGCAAAATATATTTTTTTTGATATACCCGATAGTTCATGAAACAGTAACCGCAGTGCAGTAGCAGTATTGCCCTGTGTATGGGGACTTCCACACAACGCAACTATTGTTGCATTAGTCTTCTTTGATCCTGGCAAATATCATTCTCCCTGCAGTTGTTTGTAAAACTGACGTCACAATTACATCAACGTTGGAATTGAGCCTTGATCTTCCGTTTTCAACAACAACCATTGTCCCATCATCCAGATATCCAATGGCCTGATTGGGGTCCTTCCCTTCTTTAATGAGGGAAACAGACATCTCTTCACCAGGAAGCACAATGGGCTTTAATGCATTAGAAAGCTGATTTATATTCAGTACCTTTACTCCATGGAATTCGGCAACTTTATTAAGATTAAAATCATTGGTTATAATTTTTGCATCCATAAGCTTGGCAAGTTTCACCAGTTTTGCATCCACCTCATTTACTTCGGGGAAATCCACATCGGATATCTTTACAAGAATACGCTGGTCCTTTTGCATCTTATTTAAGATATCCAGCCCTCTTCTTCCTCTATTACGCTTGATAGAATCAGCTGAATCAGCTATCATCTGCAATTCATTTAACACAAAGTTTGGAATAACCAGTATACCCTCTATAAACCCTGTATCGCATATATCTGAAATCCTGCCATCAATGATAACGCTGGTATCAAGTATTTTATATGAAGCCCCATCACGCCCTTCTTCCCGTTTCACCGGAACTATCGTATCAAAAATTGCAATATCATCACAATTAATAACAAAGAATAAAACAGTAGCATATCCCACCACATGGTATATGATGGCACTGATAAGCTTTACTGTTGATGGCTGTAGATTAAGTGGAATTGAAACAAATGCTATCACCAGAAGGTGGGCAAAAATAAGCCCAATGAAAACACCAACAAGTGCAGCAATAACCATACGTGTAGAGATGGTATGTGAAATATACTCAACAGCAATAATAAAAACCAGTGCTGCAACCGAAGCAATAATTACGGCAATAATTGCTGCCTGAAGAGAATACTGGAAAAAAAACAAACCTGAAAATAATGCTGATGTGACAATGAATAACATCCGTATAATAGCTATCATAGCCTTTGAACTCCTTTATTTTTTTAAAATAATAGTATACCCATCCTCTGATATTAATATAACAACAATATAGTGATGGAGGATACAATAAAACTAACTATTTGTGAGAATACAAGTTACAGTATTGCAGGCAGATTATGAGGATAACGCTTCGGAAACCAAATTGCCAGCTTCATCAACATCAATGCCCTTTGCCAGGGCTATCTCATGTATCATAAGCTGATAAGCATTTTCATACAGTTTTCTTTCCATTATAGAAAGCTCCTTGTCCTTCCCCCGCTTGTACAGGTCACGCGCAACTTCTGCTACTGCAAAAATTGACCCACTTTTAATCTTATCCACATTATTCTGATACCTGATCTTCCAGTCATCTTCGGTTTCAACATCTGATTTTTTCAGCAGGTTCAATACTTTGGTTACATCTTTTTTTGCAATAACCCTGCGCAATCCTATTGATTCAGCTTTCTCAGTGGGAATCATTACCTTCATCCCGCTGTTAATAATGGTTATGATGTAAAATTCATTCCGTTTACTTAATACTACTTTTTTTTCGATAGCTTCTATAATGCCAACCCCATGCAAAGGATAAACAATCTTATCACCTACTTTAAACATAGGATACCCTCATATGTAAATTAACCCGCAATAATATAACCTACAAGCTATTAATAGTAGCACATAAAAATTATAAAATCAAGAATAAAATATTTATTTTTATGCGATAGGCAGGAGCATTATTGCCTTTTTTAAAAAACTATTCTTCGTATTTCAGGCCTTCTTTTTCCATATACCGTTCAAAAACTGATTTCATCTTGTAATGAACACCATTACATACACACCGGGGAGTACCACCGGGTATCATAAGATCCCCAATAAGTTCATGGCAATTTGGTCCAGGGGCACATCCTGAATATTTACAGGTTGCCCCATAGAAGACATCCTTAGGTGCAGCAGGCCACTGTGGATCGGGCATGCCATTATAAACTTCACGCATGTAATGGCCCCATATTGGTGCAGCCACAGCAGCACCTGCCTGATGCCTTCCCAGTGACATAAATGGTTTATCATACCCCACCCATACTACTGTGGCAATATCAGGCGTAAATCCACAAAACCATGCATCTGTCCAGTTTTGCGTTGTTCCTGTTTTCCCGGCACATTTTTTATCAAATTTTGCCACAACGCGTAATGCTTCCGTAGGAGTACCGCTTTCAGCAACGCTTAGCAATAATGAAGTCATGACATAGTTAACATTTTCAGGCACTATCTGTATTGACCCATCTGCTTCTTTAGCAGCAATGATGTTGCCAATATCCTCTTCAATATTTTCTATCTCATTACCATCCCTGTCAGTAATATACCGTATTGCAAACGGTATAACATCCCTACCCCTATTAGCATATATTGCATATCCGGTCACCATTTCAAAGGGAGTCAGTTCCGAACTACCCAACGCCAGTGAAGGTCCTGGATGAAATCGTGTTGGAGAAACCTTTAACACTCTTGAAGCAAAATCTATGATGGTATCAGCACCAATAATATCGTAAATCCTTACAGAGATAACATTAATAGATGCAGCAAGTGCCCTTCGCAAGTGCACCATTCCCGAGAATTCACCTTCATAATTGTCAGGGCTCCAGGTGCTTCCCTGTGCATCAATATCCACGATTGGCGCATCAGGCAACGCCATGGCAGCATTAATCAGTTTTGACTCAATACCAGCACCATACACAAAAGGCTTGAATGCTGAACCAGGCTGGCGTCGTGCTTGAATTGCCCTGTTGTACTGATTGCTTACGGCAAATTCGGAACCACCAATCATTGTGGTGATATAGCCAGTCTTTGGTTCTACTGCAATTAAAGCACCTTCAACCTTTAATGAAGTTGAAATGCCACTGGTCACTACATGAAATTTTTCTATATCACTATGTATGGCATCAGCATTGCATAATAACGATACAAGTTCCATTTCATCAAGGAGGTTATCTACCATGAATTTTTTAAATATAGTTTCGGTGTCACTTTTTACAATAACTCTTGGTAGATTGAAAAGCAGGCCCAACTGCTGGTATACAGAAAATAAACCCCTGTCAACGGCGCCTGACATGTACTGGTTTGCCCGTGCTGATATCTCATTTTGTTTAATTAAACCTTCTGTTAAATATTTTTCTCCCGCACGCTGGCGCTTCAAATTCAGTGTAGTATATACCTGAAGCCCTTCATTATATACCACATCTTTGCCATAACGAGAAATCAAAATCTGTCGTACATAATCAGTAAAAAAAGGTGCGTTATCAATTATTCTGGAATATGCTGTTTTTGTAGGAAATTCTGTTTTGATTGCATCGACATAGTGGGGCCAGAAAGAGGTATAGACTGCTTCAGCTTTCTGTTTTGTTAAAAAGCCACAATCAACCATCCTGTTTAATATATCCCAGTTTTTGTAATAGGCATTGCGTGTATTCATGAAAGGGGAATATCTTCCCGGTGCTGAGGGTAGCGCAGCTAACACACTGCCTTCAGCTAAGCTTAAAAACCTCACTTCCTTATTAAAAAATAATTCTGCTGCAGAGGCAATACCATAACAGCCATGCCCTAAATATATCTGGTTAAAGTACATCTCTAAAATTTCATCTTTGGTGAACCGTTTTTCTATTTGCAGCGTTAATACAAGCTCCAGTGCTTTTCTGGTGAATGTTCGCTCTCCAGAAGTAAAAAGCCGTTTTGCTAGCTGCTGTGTAATGGTAGAACCACCCTGAACAATCTTTAAAGAGATAATATTTTTCACCATTGCCCGAGCCATAGCCATGGGGCTTATGCCAATATGTCCATAAAAGTCCTGGTCTTCAGTTGCTACAAATGCCTTAATAAGCGTTTTTGGAAGTTCATCAAAAGATACTAAATCTCTTTTTTCCTGGAAGAGCTCGGCAATGAGTTCACCATTAACATCATACAATTTTGTGGGAACACTTGGCTGAAACCGCTTTAAATTGTCTATACCCAGACAATTCTGCACCTGAGCTACAATATATCCAAAAAGCAGTCCTCCAATAATTGAAACTGCAATGATACCATAAAACCACGTACGCACATCATTGATATATATATTCAAAATTTTCTTTGTTTTATCCAGCCCGATTTTTATTTGTTCTTTCACACTATATGCTCCGCATCATACATAATTTCATACATATCATTCCAAAGCTGTAATTGGAATCTATTGCCACATCAAAGGGAACCCAAAGATATTGCTTTACAATGACTTTTACCCTCCTATCATTGCAAGAAACGAAGTGACGAAGCAATCCCATAGTTGCGAGCGCCGCAGGCGCGTGGCAATCTCATCTTCTGCGGCATTGAGATTGCTTCACTTCGTTCGCAATGACACATCGGCCAATCCCGTCATTGCGAGTGCCGCAGGCACGAAGCAATCTTGTCTTATACAATTGAGATTGCCACACTCCGAAAAGTGGTTGCTGAGCCTGTCGAAGTACTCAGTACAGGTACTACTCTCGCAATGACTTTGCACCCACATCATTGAGATCCCCACTGTTTGTTTTGGGACACCCTCGATTATCGCTATTGTATTTTGTAAGACTTACTTTCTACTCTCATATCATCAACAATAATTTCCCCGCATGGAGAAAAATACATGATATCTCTCTTCTTATTATCCTTCATACGTCAACTATTTTTACATAGTATGTGTTTTATAGATACGTGCTACATAGCCAATGATAAGTATTACAATTGCTATAGCTATAGCCACAGCAATACTATACGCAACAAAACTTACAATTATACCCAATAATTGTAATAATAGCGGGATAATATAGCGAAATACTATATACACTATCGCTACTATCCCTGCTATTATTACTATGTAACGATATTTTTTATCCATGATTGATGCTATCAACTATCGCTTTTATTCTTAACCACACAAACTATAACGCATTTATGGCCTTTCCTTAACGGTTACAAACAGATATATTTTGGCTTTATTACGCCATACACCAATTTTCAAGGTTTTGCCAATTGGCGTTTTGCTTACTATATCCACCAGATCTTCATACGTTTTAATGGGTTTTTCATCAACAGAAAGTATTACATCACCTGGCTGAATTCCTGCCTTTTCAGCAGGGCTGTCTTCCATGATACCACCCACCAGAGCACCCTCAATATTTTTAAGTCCTAATTCCTTTGCATACTCTTCGGTCAACGGTACAATCTGTACACCAATGTAACCGGTTTTTACTTTCTTATATTTTTTAAGCTGTTCAAGCACTGCTTTTGCTGTATTAATAGGAATAGCAAAACCAATTCCCATATACCCACCACTTTGTGAATATATCATACGGTTTATTCCTATCACTTCACCATTTATATTGACAAGCGGCCCACCTGAATTTCCGGGATTAATAGCTGCATCAGTTTGTAAATGTGACTGAGAACCTCCCATCATATCAACATCTTTGCGGCTTGTTGCGCTTATGACTCCAACCGTAAATGTTCTATCAAGACCAAAAGGGTTGCCTATAGCAATAGCCCAGTCGCCAACCTTTACCTGATCAGAATCGCCCAAAAATACAGGTTCCAGTTTTTCATCAGGATTAATTTTCAGCAATGCTAAATCAGTACGCTGGTCATACCCAATTACGGTAGCTTTATAGTCCTTATTCTTTACTTTAACCTTAACAGAGTCAACATTGGCTATAACATGATAATTGGTGCAAATATATCCATCACTGGAAAGCACAAATCCACTGCCCAAACCACTTCGTTTTTGCTTACGTGATTTCTGCTCAGGTACACCAAAAAACTGCCTGAAAAACGGATCATCAAAGAATGGATTGGGCGGTAACTCAACAACCTGTTCAGTAGTAATAAACACTACCCTGTCCTTGTACAGTTCATATATTTTTCTAAATGTATCCTGAATTTCAACAGCCCGAGCTGTTTCCTGGTCCCCTTTCAGGGGTGAACTGCTGCTATTTCCAAACACAGATGGGCCGCTATTGGAACAAGAAAAATTATTAAACACAAAAAGCACTACACCTGTCAGGATTAACACTGGAATAATCTGGAATGCTCTTCTTTTCATACTATACCCCTTTTTAGTAGTAACTATCGCTTACACATTATATAATTTTATTAACAATTAAGTTTTAATACATACTTCTTATAAGTTCATTAGTATGCTTACTATAAAAAATGCTACAAAAAAATGTATATTTATTAATGCCACATCATGTAGTATCAAACAACAAAAATTTCTTTTAAAAGATTATAGTGCGCATTAATTTCTTTAATCATTGTTGTATCACCATGGTAATGATCGGGATGATACTTTTTCACAAGTTCACGATAGCGTTTTTGTAGTAATGCTTTATTACAATATTCAATGGCACTAAATGAAAAAAAAGATAGAGCCTGCTCAACCTTCCTGCGATTAATAAGATACTTTGTAAAGCCACTATATACTTTTTTCAATTCATCCGAAAATTCATAATTAATATTGTACGGGTCACTATAAAACTCATTCAGTGGATCATATATCATAGCACTTCTAAACGGAGCATGAAAATTATAGTGAAATGCACAATACGTACCATCCACAGTTTGATTTTCACAAAAACTATCTGTCCAGGGATTATAGTCAATGCATTTATTATATGCAGGATAGTTCCTGATAACTATATTCATTGGATGGATATGTACCATATAGGTAAAATAATCAGGATTGTTTTTTATGCTGTATAATGTATGAAACAGCGAAAAGTGCTTTTGATACAATGTAGTATCACCATTGCATAAAGGATTCACAATTTCCCTGATTATAACTGATTCCATCACTGGCCATGGCGTATTAAGACAATAGGCAATTAATCTATCTTTAGGGATTTCAATGAGCTTATTCATCAAAAGGACCTTTTTTATATCGTTGTTGTTCCTTTTTTTCTTTGTCTATGATATCTTTAAATAGTAAAGAATAATCATGTGACCCATCAATCTGAATTTGCTCCCGGGGTATTCTGTTTTCTTCTTTCTTCTTGCATGAAATGCTGCATATCATACATAGACAGCAGATTATAATTACTAATTTCTTCATAATTCCTTTACCATACTATTTGCCCCCAGCCGAATACAGCAAGGATGTAGTGTGATTGAAAACAAATTTTTTAAATCAAAAATACCATAATACATCATTACTACAATAGTACAATACCATTACCTATTTTTCAATATTGTTTTTTATACATTTTTCTAAAAATAAAAAATTAAATTTAAAAGTGTCACATTGTATATTGTAGTATTATTTTCATCTATTAAAGTATCTTCAACAGATATGACTGACACTTATAAAGCCCTAATACCTATATGCCCAGAACATGCACAATAAATACTTGTTGACATTATAGTATACCTACTATACTCTTTTATCTGATCGGGAGGGGGATTATGAGAATAACCAATATTATCCCAGCAGTACCACCAGCACAGCTGGCTACTAACAAAAAAAGTAGTATACAAATACAACAACCTGTGGAATCTATACAGGTTTATCCTTCACTGAAAAAAGCTATTTCAGCTTACACCATTATTAGCCAAGCCCATCAGCTTGTTACCATGGCTATAAACATATCCTATGAACTTATACAGAAAGCATTTACACCTCAAGACCACACTGAAATCCTGGCAAAAATTGCAACTATAAATAATTATTTTACCCGTCTTTCACCGGGTTCTGCTACTGTTACAAATATTCCTCAATCTGACACATTGCAGGAAACAACAAAGCTTATTGAACAATTGGGAAATGCAGTAAAAAATAATGATACAGCATCAATGAAAGCTATACATGAAACGCTCATCTCGCATGCACAAATTCTTGACAATACACAAAAACAAATTTACATGGCTTTAAGCCAGCCTGCAGGTACAGAAAAACCAGACATTAATGCTATAAAAAGTGCTATTGAACAAAATCAGAACATGGTTTTTTATGCTCATAAACCATTACAGTATGAGCATATACAAAAACTGCTGGCCTGAAAAATTTTTACAGTAAAAGGTGATGTATGGAATTGTTTGATGGATTTATTGCAGCAATTGCATCCGAATTTCAGTTAAAATTTCATAAAACAAAAGAGGGTGCATATACCACAACCGTTGAATTTGAGAATGACAGATCTCAGGAAATATTAATTACTCTGAACAAAGATGAGTCGGGAGATAGGATTGTAAATTACTATTCGATTATTGGAACAATAAAAAATGAATCATTTGAGCTGTATAAGTTTGCCCTGAAACTCAACAGTACACTGGATTATGGCGCACTGGCATTGCTCAATGATACATTGATTCTTAGGAATTCACTATTGCTGAAAGATTGTGATCCACAGCGATTTATGAAATCACTGTTTTATATTGCTGCAAAAGCTGATGAATTAGAAGAGATGCTCATTTCAAAAAATATTTATTAGTTGAGTCTTTCCTGCAGTTTTTGGCCCAACTCTGCAATATATTTATAATTATCAACATCATCAGCAAAAAGCAATAGTGCAATGTTGTCTTTTGTAATGAGAACTATCCTGTCTTTGTTAAATTGATAATAATCCTGAAGCTTTTTTATCTCAACTGATGCTGCTTTGCTGTCTTTGAATACAAGCAGATAGTACACCAGATCATCCCCATAAGGCCTTGATTCCGCAGCCATGATGGCAACGTACATGCTCTTTATATTTGCGGCATTGCCTTCCGGATATAGTTTGGAAGCAAGAAATCGTATGCCATCCGGGTTCACAATACATGGATTTCCCGTGAACACCTTCTTTGCAAAATTAGGTATTTTCCCAAATATAAAACCCTGGGGCACATCTTCAGGAGCTATCGCTAAATTAGAAAAAAGTGAATTATCATTTGAATACACCATTCCCATGGCCATGCCCAATGCCATGATGACACTTATATACATGACTATCGCTACATTACGTACTCTCATAGCTTTACCTTTTATATTGTAAATTGTATTGATTAATATCACTATACTATCGGAAAAATAATTAAATTTCAGCAATAATTCCTTAAAAAATTTCATAATGAATATAGTGTACATCCCCGCCGCC